>NZ_CAJCKK010000036.1:0-38967 GCF_903970865.1 Bacillus sp. ME78 | reverse complement strand
AAGGTTTTTCAAAATTAGGTTCTGAAAACAAATTACATGTAATCTCTTTCTGTTCTTCTTTAGGCTTTAATTTCTCTTTTTCCAATTTCTTCTGATAGGCAAGACGTTGTGTGTCATTCATCTTACCAATATTTTTATGAATATGATCCAGAACTTCTTTTTGCAAAGGCTGCAACTCTTTTTCTTGCGTTAATCCAGTGTACACCTGGCGTATATAAAAGTTTGTGGTGTTGTACATGTTCTTAGCGTTATGACAACATTCTTGAAAATAAGAATACATACGATGCCCTTTTTTAATCCAGATTTGAAGAGTTTTATAGTTTGATGGATTTTCCTTTGTCATTTGATTCACCTCCTGTTAAGGATATTATAGCAAAAACGGAACATACGTTTCTGTTTTTTTTGCTTGAAAATAAAATATTTCTTTCGATTCACCTCACCACCTTCATTTACGTTTAGAGGTGGGAGTCCTCTCGAAAGGCATGATAGAAAAAATCGTTTTTATAGCAAAACATATTTATTGTTTGTACACCTAATTAACTATATAATAATATGTAGTAAGAAAGCCTTTTCAAAACATTATTATTCATCAAGGGGGTACTTATAATGGAGCGAGTTCAAATGGCTGAAACGCTAGAATTTTCTCGTATTATTCAAGGATTTTGGCGTTTAGCAGAATGGAATATGACAAAACAAGAATTACTTTCTTTCATTGAAGATTGTATGGATATGGGAATTACTACTTTTGATCACGCTGACATTTACGGCGGATATACGTGTGAAGGATTTTTTGGAGAAGCTTTACAATTAAAGCCTTCCTTACGAGAAAACATGCAAATTATTACAAAGTGTGGAATCGCTCCCCCATCACCGAAATTTCCAGAGCGATATGTTGCTCACTACAATACTAGTGCAGAGCACATTATTCAAAGTGCAGAAGCATCACTAAAAAATTTACATACAGATTATATTGACGTATTACTTATTCATCGTCCCGATCCTTTTATGGATCCAAATGAAGTGGCAAAGGCATTTTCACAATTAAAACAAGAAGGAAAAGTTCGTCACTTCGGTGTATCTAACTTCTTACCTTCACAATTTAATATGTTAAGTTCGTACTTAGATTTCCCGCTTATTACGAACCAAATTGAAGTTTCTGCATTGCAGCTTGAGCATTTTGAAAAAGGGACAATTGATTTATGCCAAGAAAAACGAATCAATCCAATGATTTGGTCACCTCTTGCTGGTGGGGAAATTTTTACTGGTCAATCCGAACGTGCCGTACGTGTACGCGAAACTATGCAAAAAGTTGCTACTGAGCTAGGTGTTTCTAGTATCGATACGGTTATGTATGCTTGGTTACTTGCTCATCCAGCTAATATGATGCCAATCGTTGGCTCTGGTAAATTAGATCGCGTAAAAACGGCCGCTCTTGCTACAAACGTTAACTTAGATCGTCAACAATGGTTTACAATTTTCGAAAGCTCTAATGGACATCCTGTACCATAATACACAAAAAGAAGAGCTGTTTCTTTACAGCTCTTCTTTTTTATATGTATTTCTCGTCATTGCAAATACACACATATCCCTTAATCCATTTCCATCTACCGCAACACTCGCACTTTCTAACGTACCTTCTAACTTAAAGCCTAATTTCTCAGGTATCGCTCTACTCTTCTTATTTAAAGAATCACAACGAATTTCTACACGGTTTGCTTTCAATTCAGAAAAAGCGTAATCCGTTATACCTTTCGCAGCCTCTACCATATAGCCTTTTCCGCTAAACCTTGTATCAATCCAATATCCGATTTCAAATTGAGGTATATCCCAATTAATACGATGTAATCCGGCTGAAGCAATAAATTCACCTGTTTCTTTCGAAAATACTAGTAATCTTAAATCCTCACGTTGCAAAAATTGAATATGTGATTTTCTAATACTTTCTTCTATTTCTTGCTCTGTTTGCTCTTTTTGTGCAAACACCATCCAAGGTTTCAGTTCTTGTATTGAAGCCTGAATTGCATCATATACAACTTTACCATCTCCTGGTTTCGGCATTCGAATAAAAAGCCTGTCAGTATAAAATTCAGAAGGAAAATCGAATAATAACGGATTCACTGTAAACACTCCCCATAATTCTTTTATATATAATAATATCCATCTCAAGTTATATAGTAAAGAATTTTCTGAATTAAAAACCTTTTACTCATTCACTTCCGCCGCTACACGAATTCCAGATTCAATCGCACCTTGAATCCATCCGTGATATAGCGTTGTATGATCTCCAGCGAAGAAT
The DNA here is from genome assembly GCF_903970865.1 of Bacillus sp. ME78. Taxonomy (NCBI): domain Bacteria; kingdom Bacillati; phylum Bacillota; class Bacilli; order Caryophanales; family Bacillaceae; genus Bacillus; species Bacillus sp. ME78. Next base: position 36,671 of record NZ_CAJCKK010000036.1, on the reverse strand, counting down.
ATCCTCCCCTCTGGTTTGACAATCGCTGGTTGCAGCTCAGATTCTTGACCTGCTTGAAAAAGTGCAAATCCTCCAAGCGCATACGGATCCAATGTCCAGCTTTTTGATATTCCAGATATAAACTCATCATACACTTGACCACCTAATATTGTTGCTAAGTTGTGTAATGCGTAATAAATACGATCACCTTTCGATAAACCATCCCATAACAATGCGTCATAAGACCATGTATAGCTACCTAACATCATAGCCGGTCCTTTCTCACCAATTCCATAACTTGGATAATAGGCATAACGAATTGGCAAATCTGTTATAATTCTGCCACCTAATTGTCCTTGTTCTTCCCAAAATCGGCTTTTAAATTGAATTCCTATTTTCGTCGCAGGCATATAATGTAATTCACGAATTGCTTTCCATTTTTCATGAGATATAGAATCAAACGGATCTACTTCTACAAAACGCATTGTCGAAAACGGAATGGTAACAATAACTAAATCTCCTGTAATACTGCTATATTCAAAAGTTTCCTCGTTCCGATAGAAAGCTGTCACACCATTATCGTGTTGATGTAACTTCATTAATTTTTGATTATATATAATATTTTCTTCTAATTGCGGTAAAAATGACTTTGGTAATCTATCATTCCCGCCCACAATTTCACAAAATCCGCTCTCCTCTTGCATAATGTATAGAAAGCGTAAAGTCTCTACAAACGACCGTTCTAAAAAACCTTCTAGATCTAATAGAACACCGATCATCTCAATTGTTACTGGCGAAAAGTAAGTATTATACTGATAAGGATGATACTTTAAAAATTGCCCAGTAGAGTATCTTCCAAAATCCTTTACTACAACGTCCCAATTTTTTTCTGGGTTCTTTTTTATAAAATTTATAATGGGCTGTACCGCTAACAATAATAATTCCTCTGACGTTTTTCCAACTTCATTCATTTCCACAGGATATCTTAGAATACTTGGATCTTTTTCATATTGTTTTAACGTCGTTTTCCGTCCATTTACGTATATAATATCCGTCTCATTTCTATTAATAAAAGGTCTCACCTGTAGCCCAAATTTTCTTATATATGTCATCGTTAATGTATGCGAATATGGAATCCTCATTGCTCCAACATCTAAATATAATCCGGTATCTTCCATTCTAACCGTTTCTATACGGCCACCTACCCGGTTGTTTGCTTCAAAAATTTTCACATCATGTCCTGCAGCCTTTAATAAAGATGCTGAAACTAATCCAGCCATACCAGCTCCCACTACAATAATTTGTTTTGGATTTATCGTCTTCTTCAATCCTTTATCTATAACTTTTAACGCTTCATCCATTTCAGTGTTATACATTATATCTTTCTGCACAATTCCACCCCTTACTTCATCAAATGGACGTTAGTGGTTTAGTGCATTTTATTCATAAATCTCCATAAACATAACACCATTGCAATTTGAATATTCACTAAAAGTACATAAGAGACAGATTTCATATTTCTTTATGCTTCGTATAATATAGCAACCGCAACGAAGGAGTGACTAAAAAATGAAACATACTTATGATTACCACGCTACAAAAAAGCATTTAGAATTAAAGAAACAAAACTTATGTAAAAAACTTAGCAATATGACACTATCTGAAAAAGAACGTGAACAGCTAAAATGTGAAATTGACAACTATGAATATATTTTAAATCTGGTTGAAATGAATCATTATGAACGCGGATTTTCTCATTAAAAGCGGAAATAGGATTATCCACTTTTCATTTTGAGCATTTCACTACGCATTTTTCATAAGTAAATATATAATAGGATGTACATTAAGATTGAGAGGTATATTCTATGATCAAGTTAAGTGTATTAGACCAATCACCTATTTCAGATGGTAGCACAGCAGCCCAAGCTTTTTCACATACAGTTATGCTTGCACAAGAAGTTGAAAAACTCGGATTCACACGTTTTTGGGTATCCGAACATCATAATTCCGTAAGCTTAGCTGGTTCAAGTCCAGAAATACTTATTTCTCATATTGCCGCAAAAACGGATCGTATTAGAGTCGGTTCAGGTGGTGTTATGTTACCACATTATAGCCCATATAAAGTTGCTGAGAATTTCCGTGTTCTAGAAGCACTGTATCCGAACCGCATCGATCTCGGTGTTGGTAGAGCTCCTGGTGGTATGCCAATAGCAACTCGCGCACTTCAAGAAGGGAAAATGGTCTCACTTGATCAATATCCAGAACAAATTGCAGACGTTGCAATGTACTTACATGATCAAATACCAGAAAACCATCACTATGCAAACTTAAAAGCTACTCCAGTTATCCCAACATCTCCTGAAATGTGGATGCTCGGTTCTAGCGGAGAGAGCGCTAAAATTGCTGCAAACAACGGAGCTTCTTTCGCATTTGCACAATTTATTAATGGCTTCGGAGGCCCTGAAGTTATGAGGGCTTACCAAGAACAATATCAGCCTTCATTTTTAGGAGATAAGCCTAATTCAATCGTTGCCATCTTTGTTATATGCGGAGAAACAAATGAAGAAGCGGAAAAAATTGCTTCTAGTTTAGATTTATCAATCTTATTATTAGAGCAAGGAAAACGAACTACTGGTACACCTTCTATCGAAACTGCTCAAAATTATTCATACAGTGCTTATGATTTATTCCGTATAAAAGAAAATCGTCAACGTATGATTGTTGGTGATCCGTCTTCTGTAAAAGAAAAAATAATAAATTTAAGCAAAGCATACAATACTGACGAATTTATGATTGTCACGATTACCCATCAATTTGAACATAAATTAAAGTCTTATCGCCTACTAGCAAATGCTTTTAATTTATAACTCTAAAAAGAGATGCATCACATATGATGCATCTCTTTTTCTTACTACTTATTGTTTTTATTTCCTATATATTCAATAGCTTCTTTTAATAGCTCATCAAAGTTAATAGGATAATCATGATTTAAGTTAGGCACAACTTTATACTTATGTTCTATATTCTTATCTCTTAATAATCGTACAAATTGCTGCGTGGATTCGAAACAATCTTCATCTTGATCCCCGCATACTATATATCCTTTTATATGTTTATCCTGCAGCACTCTTAGCAACTCATCCCATTCTTCAATCTCAGGAAGCCATGGTGCCATAAAAATAAAACCATCTACATCTATATCTTTTTGTAAAATCGTATATAAAGCTACTCTTGCCCCTGCAGAAAAACCACCAATTATCACATTTTCTACTGTATGATTTTCTATAAACTTATTGTAATGCTCTTTTAATTCTTCTTTCCCTCTCTCTATATCATCCCAAACAAATCCATCTGAAAACTGAATTTGTGAAGACTGTGGTAAAGCTAACGTGTAATCTTGTGTCAAAACTGATTTCCAATATGGCTCTACTATTTGAATATTTTCTTGATCACCATGTAATGTAAGTAGTAGATTCCCCTCTTTCTTGCTGTATATATATTTCACATCTGGTCTTTCCTTTTTATGTGCTAATTCTTCTCTTTCTTTACATAATTGCACCATTGTATGAAATTCTTTAAATTTATGTAGTGATTTTAAATCTTCGTCAGAAATTAAATATTCATTTCCATACCAGAATCCCTTTTCTATAATGGCCTCCCTCATTAAATGTAATGCTTCTTTTTCAAGTCCTGATGCACTTGCGAGCGCATACTTAAAATTATATATTTGCGCCTCATTCCCTATTACACCTATAGCGTTTTCCATTATATAATTGTACGCTTCAAAACTTCCTTTATTTGCATAACAACGTAACGTTTCATTTAATAATTGAATGTAAGTCATACTATTTTTCATGTACCAATTCCCCCGAAACTTTTTATAATATTTATTTTGCGAATCTTTATACCACTTTGTGAAGATTTTATATAACTCGCCCTAGCAATATCTTATTCTCCGAATGATACTTAATAGTTATCCTTCCCTATCCAATACATTTAATATAAATATTAATAAACTGAAAAGTCAATATTTTAACAAACAAAAAAAGACAACAATATATGTATTGTTGTTTTCATTACGTCTACCCGCTCTTTTGTTTTTTTCTATCTGGTTTACTTGAAACTAAATAATGTTTTTCTGAAATATATAAGTCTCTTTTTAAGCTACGATTTAAGTAAGGTCCTAGTTTCATTCCACATATGAGGCGATCTTCGCTACCTTCAACAATTGGGAACATTTCTTTTTCTGTTACGTATTGATCTACTGCCTTTTGTACGACATCAATTTCTTTCACTAGGTTTAAATTTTCTGCTGTATGTTCAAATACCTCAAGCGTTTCCTTCGTTATGAGAAAATCATTTGTTGGAAATGCAGGTAAATACGGTTTTAACAAATCATAATTTACTGTATAATCTTCATTTACTAATACTGTATAAACGATATTAGCATTCGTTTCTAAAAACTGAGCCATCGCTTGTTCTAATTCATCTTTCGTAATTTCCCGCTCTTCTTTTCCAGTTCTGAAAAAGCGAAACATCGCATCGCCTCCTTTTTACTATATTATAGCATAAAAGAAAACTGAAAAATCATAAAAAAACCCATTGAAATAATTTTTCAATGGGTTTCTTTATATTTTTTATCGTTATTTTAAGAATGCACTTAGCATCCATACATGTTGTTCTAATGTTGTATGAATTGCTAACAGCATGTCAGCTGATGTTTCATCGCCAGCTTCGCCCGCAACTTCCATACCTTCTTTTAATTCTTGAATAAGTGCAGAATAATCATTCACTAATGTTTGCACCATTTCTTCTGCAGATTCTTTGCTTGTCCCTTCGCTGACACTAGATGTTGCAAGATATTCTTTCATTGTCGCTAATGGTTTACCTTCTAAAGCTAAAATACGTTCTGCTAACTCATCAATATACGTTCCAGCTTCATTATAAAACTCTTCAAATTTCTCATGTAATGTAAAGAAGTGTGGCCCTGTCACATACCAGTGATAATTATGTAGTTTCACATATAACACATTCCAGTTTGCTACCTGCTTGTTTAATACTTCAACAACATTTGTTTTCGTACTCATACAATCCACTCCTCTTATCATTTTGTAATGTTTATCTTTTAATAACCTAATTACATTTTACCATACATTCCCTTTCCTTTCGAACAATCGGCTTATATGTAACAAAGTTTTAACACCTTTAATACTTCCCTAATATCATTTAATTCATGTATTTTTTCAAACACTTCATACGTCTAATTGTCCAAGCTCATACATATGCATAATAGTACATCAAGCTCATCATAGTAGAAAGAGGGATAACATGGACAATCAACAATGGCAAGTAGCAAAGAAAGTAGCCGCTACTTATATCGGAACTGTCGTTGGAGCTGGATTTGCTACTGGACGAGAAATTGTTGAATTTTTCACAGTGAATGGATTATACGGGACAATTGGCATATGTGTAAGTGGATTTTTTTTTATTTGGCTCGGCACAAAGATGATGTTACTTTCATCACAAATCGGGGCATTTTCAGCGCAAGAATTTAACAAGTATTTATTTGGGGATGTATTTGGGAATGTTGTAAACACATTATTATTACTCGTTTTATTCGGCGTAACGAGCGTTATGTTATCAGGGGCTGGTGCAGTATTTGAAGAGCAACTTCGCTTACCAAGACAACTCGGTATTCTCATTACAGTTATCGCTTGTCTCATTATAAGTAGCCGCGGACTACAAGGTGTTTTTGAAGTAAATACACTTGTCGTACCTATTATGATGATTTTTATTATCGGACTTGCTATTACAACCTTTTTTCACGGTACACCTTCCATTAATAACACTATTCCTGCAGAGAGTTGGAATATGAAATGGATTACTAGCCCTATTACATATGTCGCCTTAAATCTTTCTCTTGCCCAAAGTGTTCTCGTCCCATTAGCCAGTGAAGTAAAGGATCAAAAAGCCATTTTTTGGGGTGGGATTTTAGGTGGTGCTGGACTTTCTTTAATTTTATTATGCAGCCATTTAGCAATCTTATCAGTCGATCAATTTTATCAATATAACATCCCAATGGCTGAAGTCATAAGAAGATTTAATGCAACTTTTCACTTCTTCTTCGTTCTCATTATTTTCGGTGAAGTTTTCACAACTTTAGTTGGTAATGTGTTCGGGATGACAAAACAGATGCAATCTATTACCGGGTGGAAAAATAACAATATTATTTTCTTCATTTTACTAATTAGTTATTGCTTTAGTTACATCGGTTACAGTGACTTACTTCACATTCTATATCCTATCATCGGATGGGTAAGTATTGTTATACTTCCAATCATTGCGTTTAAACAACTTCAAAAAACATAAAAAAGCATCCATGTTATTGGATGCTTTTTTATGTTCATTCACAATCATCACATACTTCCCAGTACGGCCCCATTTCTAATGCTAAATATGGCTTTAATTGCAACCGAATCATTCGACTAGGCATGCGCTCTAAAACAAATTGAATACCCTCTTCATCTTCGTCTAATTCAACTTTTGAAATCACAATTCTTTGTATAGTCGTAATGGGAATTCCATCTTTATATAAAGTGATTTTCACCTCATCGTATTCATTAAAATACAATTCGACACTCATTTGATTTTTCAGTATTTCATCAACAATTTTATATGTATCATTTTGTTCTTGGATTATATATTTCCATCCGCCTCTATCTTCTTTCGGAGCTGTTTGAAATAATGTCTCCAAATCCTCGTATAGCATAAGATAACCCCTCTCTTACTAAAAAACGATGAGTATTTTATATACCCTTTATCTCTATCACTATCCATAGCTATTGTACCATATATCACCGTTCTTACCGTATTCATTTGCTTCATAGATACTTATAAAATAACTAATTCTATCTCCATTATTATGTATATCACCTCATTACTCCATACACTCTTACAAGTTTAAATAGCATCAGACTTTAATCCATGCAAATATTGTCTACTCTCCGCTTTTATTAGCTCACAGCATTCATACTTTTACATATAATAAGACTACCACAAATAAAAAAGGAGAGTGACTTATACCACTCCCCTTAAAAGAACTTCCCTATAGCTGCTAAAACTAATACGATTATTAAAATTGCAAATAATAATGAGACAATGAAACTAAAAATAGGTAACGCTTTCTTTTCATTCTTCTTAAATAGTAACTTTAAACTAAGAAAAATATTTACTGGTACAAGTATAAAATAAAAATATTTAACAATTTGTACCGAGCTATTCGAAAGTGTTTTTAATATAAACACTTCAATTAGAAAAACAATAAAAAATGAAATACTTAGCCAAAATGAGACGTAACTAAGCCAAGAATGTCTTTTTGTCCCCCAATACACTCCCATAATACTCTCCTTTTATTTGTATTCTATACGTTAATAATTATACACAAAGCTAACAAATACCTCTATTTTTCGACAAACATTATGTAAAATGCCATTTTAAACGTCATAAAGAAAGTCTACATCCCTATTTGATTTTACACAATAAAACAGACTACCCTCTAGTGGCATAATGCTACTAGGGGATAGTCTGTTCTCTATTAAACTTTAAATCTGTCAATTAGTCCTTGTAACTCTTCAGCCATTTGAGATAGCGTGCCCGCTGCGGATCCAATTTCCTCCATCGAAGCTAGCTGTTCTTCAGCTGAAGCCGCAACATTTTGTGTGCTTGTCGCATTATTTTGTGCTGTCATTGCAATTTGTCCTACCGAAATAGATACTTCATTTGCCCCTTTTGACATTCCATTAGCCGTTTCAACCATCGTCTTAATTTGATTAGCTATTTCATTTGTAGATTGTAAGATTTCAGCAAAGTTTTGCTTCGTTTCATTTGCGATAACAAGTCCAGATTGAACTTCCTCATTTACATGATTCATAGATTTGACTGTCTTACCCATATCATCTTGTATTTCACATATTAATTTACTAATTTCACTAGAAGATACGCTAGACTGCTCTGCCAATTTACGCACTTCATCTGCAACAATTGCGAAACCTCTTCCATGCTCACCGGCTCTTGCGGCTTCAATCGCCGCATTTAGAGCTAGAAGGTTTGTTTGATCTGCAATATTTTGAATTACTTCTAAAATATCACCAATTTGTTTTGATTTATTATTTAGTAATTGTATAACTGCATCTGATTGTGAAACCGATTCTGCAATAGACTGCATCTGGTTTACTGTTCTTCCTACTAGTTTCCCACCATCTTCTGCTTTTTCACGAGTATGTGCAGAAGCCGTATTAATAGATGATGAACTATTTGCTACATGTTGAATTCCTTCAGTTACATCAAACAGTAACATAGCGCCATTTTCTACGCTTGTTGTTTGCGTCGTTGCCCCACTTGATATTTCATCCATTGCGATTGTGATTTGCTCAGTCGCTTCACTTGCTTGCCTTACACTTGCAGTTAGCTCTTCTGATGCCGCTGCAACATGCCCAGCTGAATCGTTAATTCTTCCAATTAACGTCCGTAACGAATTCGTCATCTCATTAAAGCCTTTAGCAAGTTGGCCGATTTCATCATTAGAATGAATTTCAATTGTTTGCGTTAAATCCCCTTCGCTTATTTCTTTAGAGGTAACAACTAATCTCTTTAAAGGCTTCGTAATTGAAAGTGTCACAAAATAAATAAGTGCCCCGCCTACTACTAATGAGATAAGCATAACAATTAACATATTATAAAATACAGGTTGAGCAGCTTCAATTACTTCACTTGAGTACATCGTCCCACCAATTTTCCAACCTGTTTTTACATTTGTAGCAAATACCATATTCTGTTCACTACCGCCATAAGAATATGAAAAAGCACCGTGATTATCTTCATAAATTTTCTTTGCCCAAGAATCAGCCGCTTTTTCCCCTGATTTTTCTTGTGGATGAGCAATTATTTTTTGCTTTCCATCTAAAATGAAGGCATATCCTTTTTTACCAATATTAATTAACTTTGATGTTTTTAATAAATTATCTAAACTTAAATCTAGCGCAACAACTCCATTTTTATCTTCTGTTTGTTTTGCGATTGTTACGACAATATGTCCATTTCCTTTTGCCTTATATGGCTCGCTAACAACAATACCACCTTGTTTTGCCACTGCATCTTTATACCAAGGTCGTGTTGTTGGATCATAATCTGCTGCCATTTGTATATTTGGTTCTTGTACAAATTTTTTATCATTTCCGGCAACATATACTTGTTCAATATCTTTATTTAAATTTATATATTGAGATAACATTTTTCTTAATTCATCCTGATTATCTCCTTGATACATATTCCCCTGAATCACCCGTGCAAAATTATTCACATCATTAAATTTTGCATCAATCATTTGATTGATTAAATTATCCAGTATTTTTATATTGTCGTTGGCACTACTCTTAATTTGCGATTCAAAATTCTTTTTGGCTGTTTGATAAGACATGCCTCCGATTATAGAAACGGCTGCAATTAAAATTACAAAGAATGAAATTAATAGCTTTTTTGCTACTTTCATATCACGAAACAAATTTAATAGTTTACCCATTATGAACCTCCTAATTTTCAAATTTAAAAGTTAAATTGAGTTAATTATGAATATTTCCCATTCCTTAATTATTATTTTCATAACCTATTATGGTGAATACTTTGTAAAGTTTAAACAATTAATTTCTCTTTGTCTATATATACGAATAATATTATTATAAAATTTACAAATAGAAAAAACCAAAGGGGCCCCTTTGGTTTTTACATTTTTTTATGTTGTTTAGAAATTTTCTTCCATTTATCACGCTCTGCTCTGGCAAGGATTGCATCTTGTTTCCTCATAAAATACGCCAGTTCTCTTTGTAATTTTTTATAGCTTTTCAAACGATCTATCGTAATAAGTCCGTTTTCAATTGCACTATGCACCGCGCATCCTGGTTCATTCTCATGCTTACAATCACGAAAACGGCATGTTGTCGCAAGTTTTTCAATATCAGAGAATGTTGTTTGAATCGCTTCGCTTCCTTCCCACAGTTGCAATTCTCTCATGCCGGGAGTATCAATTACGAGAGCGCCACTTGGCAATTGAAATAACTCTCGATGCGTTGTCGTATGCCTCCCCCTACTATCCTCTTCACGTATATCTCCCGTTTTTGCTACCTCAATTCCTATTAGCGCATTTAACAAAGTTGACTTTCCTACCCCTGATGACCCAACTAAAGCAATTGTTTTCCCTGAAGAAGCGAATTGTTTCAACGAATCAATACCTGTATGCTCTAAACTATCAACAACGAAAATAGGAACACCAATTGCTATAGCTTCCGTTTCTACAATTTTCTGTTCTACATCATTACATATACTACTCTTTGTTAAAACAATAACTGGCATAGCGCCACTTTCATACGCTAATAATAAATAACGTTCCATCCTTCTAACATTAAAATCATGATTAAGTGCATTCACTAAAAATAAATAATCTACATTTGCTGCTATTACTTGTTCTTCCGTTCGAGTACCAGCTTCTTGTCTAGAAAAAGAGCTTCTTCTCGGAAAAACACGATGAATAATAGCTTTCTTTTCATTCTCTATTTTCTTTATATACACCCAATCACCAACAGCTGGATAATCTCCCTTCGTTACTGCTTCATGCCGAAACTTTCCAGACAGTTCTGCCATATATTCACCATCATTACAAATAATTCGATATATATGCTTATGCTCAAGTAAAATACGCCCTACTTCAAAGTTCTCTACAGCTTGTTCCCCAAAAAAAGAATCCCAGCCATACGATTCTAAAATATTTTGATTCAAATTGATATCCTCCCTAGTTTAAGCTAAGTGGAAGGATAGTGCGCTCACTTATATCGTTTCGCCCTTTCCATCCACCTTTGTATTTGGTTTATTATTCATATAAGTTATTTTCGCCATAATACATCACCCCGTTCTTATTTTAATTACTCTCATTATATGGAATTCTCCTATAAAAAGCTACATCATTTAACGTAATTTTCAAATAACTCATTTTTGAGCATTCTAATTTGTCCTCGGTGACTAATTTCATCTTCTAGCACATGAAACCAAAGATAGTGCTGGTTATATACTACACCGTTAGGCCACTTTCTTTCTGACATGAGCCACTCATTACCTTGTTCACTTAAATACTTCAGAGATTCTTCTCGAACACTTTGTAGAAGTTGTACATAATACTGTATTTCATGACCACAGATGGCTCTACCTGCTTCCCCTAAATACAATGCATCTTCCCATATTTCTAATTCTTCTTTTGTAAAGTCACGATCTTGAAATGAAATAAGCTGATGAACTTTTTCAATAGCTGCTATATGCTTTAATAAGGCGCCAATTGAATTTCCGCTGCTCTGCATAATTAAATCTAATTGCTCAACTGATAAATTTTTTACTTCGCCTAATGTTACAGCTCTCGTATGCTCAAGCATGCTTACTAATTCCCCTATTTTTTTTGTATAACCATCTACACTTCTTATTCGATAATCTATATTCATATGACGCACCCCTTTCTGCATTCATATTATTGTAAAAATGATTCATATAATAGACTGAAATCTATCGAAATTTTCTGTTATAATTAAATTGAATACAAAATATACCCAAACAAACTTTCTCAATATGCTTATATGAAATATTAAAAGGAATCAATATAAAATAATCGAATCTTATTCACTAAAAGGAGTGGATTCGATGGAAATGTATCAATGGCTAACCGCTGTTCTCGTTGGTGGCATTACTGGCTTCGTTTCCCATCTAATCAATAACCAAGGTAAGTTATTGCTTCCACGCCGTTTGAAAACTTTTTTTCACTTTGGATTTTTAACTGATGTTTTTACCGGTAGCCTAGCTGCACTTCTTGGACTCGTTTTATTCGATGTCACCGCAATAAAAGAAATTATAAAAGTATCCATTGTAACTGCTATTTCCGGTCAAACTTTCTTACTACATCAAGCTCTTGGTGGCGAACAGGCTAAAAATACGCAAATTGGGAAAGCTGATGAGAAGATTCAAGAAATTGACAAATTATTGCGACGTTAGTGTATACTTTCTTTTAAAATTATTGTTATAATGAGAAATAAATATTTTCTATTGCGTCGTTTGTCAGGAGAAAGGGTGTTTCGTATGACAAAAAAGAAAATAGAAGATTTCTTAACAAACTCCGAAAAAGAGGAACTGCTAGAAAACTATAAATGTTTACGAGAAGCCCGCACAAAAAGCGAAGCTAACTATTTTGGTGAAGCAGTAAACCATCTATTAAATAAAGCAAAACAACGAATTATTAAAGATGCAGGTATACATGATGAAAATGCTGCAACTGTTCAATCAAAGAGAAAAGCACTGTTTTAGCTACATTAGCTAAAACAGTGCTTTTTATTACAACATTTTTCACATTACTTTCACATCTATTTCACAATTATAAGTACTCCTATATGTTAAACTAAGTATATCCTTTTCCGAGGAGCTATATGCCGATATATAAACCCCTATCTATATAGGGGTTTTTTATTTTCCCATAATTTTATTACAAATCCTTTTCAATCATACAGCTCAACGACGAATTATTAAAAATACAGCAACTATGCAATCAAAAAGCACCTTTTTAACTTATCCTAAAAAATTGTTTTTTGATTTACTAAAACTTTATGATGCAATTCCTTTTTCATTATCTTTACTAATGTTTTCACCTTTTCTAAACAGAAATAAAGCTACAACATATAATAACGCTGTAAAGCTACCTACTAGTATAAAATTGTGAGATGTTGCAAATAACATTCCTGCTATTACCGCACCAATCATTTGGCCAATGTACATCGAGGCGTTAGCAAGGGCAGCACCTGTTCCCCGTGCTATAGTAGACATGTTTTGTAAATGTCCCATCATTAATACAAACAAAATTCCTGTCACAAAAAATAAAACAAAGAAAAAGAATTCAACAAAAATAAGATTCTTTAAATAGGGAAGTATTACATATAACACTGCCGTAAATACAATTCCACCATAGAAAGAAAGATTGTATCCAATTTTATTTACAAGTCTAGGGCCAAAAATATTACCAGCTAAATTTCCTAATCCTACTACGAGCATAGCTGTACCTACTTCATGAACTTGTAAGCCAAATTGAATGGAAAGCCATACACCAAAAAATGAAAATGCAGCAAAATTTCCGGTTTGAAAAACAAAGTATGCAAAATAAGAAAGTGAAACCTTTGAATCTGTAAGTAATTGTTTATAACGCTGTAAAATCACTTTTTTATTTCCACCTATATGAACCGACTGTATTTCTGGTAATACAACATAAATAAGAATAACAAGTAGTGCTGATAATATACCAATGAAATAGAATGGGATTGTATAATGTATCGTTGCTAAATAAGCTCCCAGTGGCAGCCCTAAAATTTGAGAGATTGATAACCCTGCTGTTGCAACCCCAATTGCTTTCACAATTTGCTTTTTCTCTATAAGGAGCGGAATGGATGCCCACACTTGTGGAGATACAAAAGCTGCACTTACACCTGCTAAAAATCTAAATGTTAGCATCCATAAAAAACTCGGTGCAATTCCACACAAAAACGTACTTATTGCAAAAAAACTCATACCTAGTACCATCACTTTTTTTCTGTTTAATCCATCTGATATAGGACCAGCAATAAGCGCAAATCCAGCATACCCTAAAGCATACGAACTCACCATCCATCCTGACAACTCGGTTGAAACATGATACACCTGTTGTAATGTCGGCAACAGTGGTGAAATTAAGAAAGTATCTGTACCGATCATAAACATTATCGTGAAAAATACAGCTAGTACTCTATTCATTTAGACCTTCTCCTTATATAAACAGAGGGTACTATCCCTCTGTTTCACTAATCTTCTAAAATAGATTGGATTTCTTTCATGACTCTTTCATTCAATGAAACGTCTACCGCTTTCACACTTTCTCTTATTTGCTCTGCCCGCTTTCCACCAGGTATAACTGTATCAATTCCTTCTTTATTTAATAACCATGCTAACGCTAAATGAGACACTTCAATATCATTTTCTTTAGCTTGCCCTTTTAACTTTTCCACTTTCTTAAAATTACTCTTATATGTATTTTCTTCAAATAGATTTACATTTTGGCGCCAATCGACTTCGTTCAATTTAAAATCTTCTGTATATTTTCCACCTAATATTCCAAAAGCAAGAGGCCCATATGGAATAAATGAAATACCCGCTTCTATACAATACGGCAACAGTTCTTCCTCAGCCGTACGTTCTAACACATTGTACGGAGATTGTACAACATCTATATGACCATGTTGGTTCGCTTCTTTTAATTGTTCTATGTTTACGTTCGATATTCCAATTGAACGAATTTTCCCTTCTTCTTTTAAACGAGTAAGCTCTCCGATTGAATCTATGTAACTTGTTTCAGGATTTGTAAAATGTAAATAATATAAATCAATATAATCAGTCTGTAATCTTCTTAAGCTATTCTCCACAGCATTTCTTAAATAACTTGGTTCATTGTTAATATAAGTTTCTCCATTTAACAACGGTTGAATTCCACCTTTTGTAGCAAGTATAAACTCATGACGTTTTCCCTTTAATACTTCTCCTACTAATTCCTCTGATCTACCGAAACCATATGAATCTGCTGTATCAAAAAATGTAATCCCTTGCTGAATAGCTTCTTCTACTAATTGCTTTCCCTCTTCTTCATTCACATCAGCATATAAATTATGTCCCCCTACTGCATTTGTACCTAAACCCAACTTTGAAATATTTAGTCCTGCCTTTTGCAATTTTGTATACTTCATTTTTTCTCCCCCTATATTTCTATTGTTCGAATATATTCGAACAATAGAAATATATCACTTTATATGTTATAGTGCAAATATCTTAACTTATACAAGTAGGTGAAATATGCGTACACTCTATCATCCAAATCGAGAAGAAATTCAATTTTCTTCTGTCTTATATGCACTTAGCGATCAAATCCGTTTACAAATTGTAAATATGTTACTAGAGAAAAATGAACAATCTTGTGGTGCTTTAAACATTCCTATTGCGAAATCAACTTTATCTCACCATTTCAAAGTTTTACGTGAGTCAGGTGTTATGTACACACGCCTTGAAGGAACACAACGTTTCATTTCAATTCGTGAAGAAGATTTAAATGCTAGATTCCCAGGTTTGTTACAAGTTGTATTACATGCGACAGAGCCATATTAAAAAACATCTCATATGAATATGAGATGTTTTTTAATATGGCTATTCTTTTAATAAATCTATTAATCCATTCCCTTCAGATGTACGTTCGTACCCTAAAGGTACAGTTCTTTTAATGAGTTGTGCATATATTTCCGGCTCTGATAACTTTCTACCGTATTCTTTCTCACACTGTTTAATGAGCAAGGCGAGCGCCCCAGCAATATGCGGCGTCGCCATGGAAGTTCCACTTAACACAGCATATTTCCCATCTGGATACGTAGATAATATTTCATCACCTGGCGCTACTAGATCAATTTCTTGATTTGAATTACTAAAACATGCAATCTTCCGCTCTAAATTAACAGCACCAACTTCAATTACCTCAGAGTAAGCACCTGGGAAATCTAATTCCTCTGTTTCATCATCGCAATCTCCATTATTTCCAGCAGCACATACAACGAGAACATCCTGCTTTACCGCATTTTGAATTGCTTCATGTAATTCTGGAACATCTTGCGGACCACCAAGTGACATTGAAATAATTCTCACTTTCTCTTGATTCGGCCCTCTCCAATTTACAGCATAATGAATTGCCTCAATAATTTGCTCATAACTTCCAGAACCATCTCCCGCTAAAACTTTTAATACTAACATTTTAGCAAGTGGTGCAACTCCTAATACACCGACACCATTTTCAGTCGCGGCAATCGTCCCCGCTACATGAGTACCATGTCCGTTATTATCAAGATACACATTTGGATCAGCTTCATAATCTTTTGTGAAATTTCTTCCGTCGATAATACGATCTTTTAAATCTATATGATTAGTATCACACCCTGTATCTAATACGGCAACGACTACATCTTGCCCCTTCACACTCTTTTCCCATACTTGCGGAGCGTGAATCATTTGTACACCTGGTGGAATTTCATTTACTTGTTCTACCACCTTATTTACGGTAAACGGAATCAATTGTATACCTTTTTGTTTATTCACTGTACTACTCATCGTAATCCCTCCTGAAAATGTATTATTTTCATTTCAGACCACTTTTGAATACGTGTAAATGTAACATTCGTTTTATTCTTTTGGTTTTCCTTCTTTTCAAATATTTCTCAACATCATTTACTAACTCTATACTACTTTTTTATTTTCCCTATGATTTGTAGGAAGTAACACCCCATGTCGTTCAACTACTAACCAAAATAAGAGAACCAATTAATGGTCCTCTTACAGTCTTTTAAAAGAATGATATGTAATTTGAAAAATAATATAAATTAAGACTAAACCTCACTCTTGTTTAAAAACTTTTCTATTTCTTTTACTAAATATTCCGCTCCCTCTATCCCAACAGTAATATTTCCATTTGCTAATGATATGTTCTGTTCTGAAACATCACCTGTGATTTGGCAAGCATTGTAAGGTTGATATTTTTGTAAAATGATTTTATCTGCTTCTACAAAAATTTCAAGCGGTGATTTGATTTGTATTCCCAATACATCGCGTAATTCTTTAGGGATAACAATTCGTCCTAATTCGTCTACTTTTCGAATAACTCCTGTTGCTTTCATATTTCTCCCCCCCCCCTTACTCTATATTAATTTTTCCACCTCGCTTTTTCCATTTTATCACTTTTTGGCAATACTTGCCTCTTTTTAGAAAATTTTGTACTCGAGTTAAAAAAACACATTTAATGCATACGTAATCTCTCTTTCAATTGTTTTACATAACGGGATCTTATAAATAAGAAGTATACAATTTGAATACCTATGAAAATACTTAATACAACTGTATTTTCTTTAAACAATGAGTACTCAAACATTTGCCCTAACGCAGTTAAGGCTACTGCCCCATGTAATGTTGCAACACCAATTGGAACGAAGAATAAAAGCGCCAATCGAATTGTAACTACCTTCGATAATTCCCCACTCGTCAATCCAACTTTTCGAATCATTTCGAACAAGCGAACATCATCCTCCAAATCGGAGAATAAACGGAAGTAAAGGAAACTTCCTGCGCAAACGAAAAATACTATACCAATAAAGAAACCTACAAATAAAATCGGTCCTGCAATTTGTAAACTTTGGTTTTGTTCGTACTCTTCCGCACTAAACGTTGACTGTTCTTGATACGGTTTAATTTGATGAGTAAGCTCTTTACCAATTTCAATCTCATCTTTCGTTCTTTCAGTTTTATACATATAATCTTTTGTCTCTATAAATCCATCTTGTAATGAATCATATTGATTATTAGAGATTACATAAACATTTCCTCTTAATATTTTCCCCAATGAAGATGAAGTAACTTTTTTCACCTTTAAACTTTCATTCATATTGGGTAAAGTAATTTCTTTTCTTTCTTTCATCGCTGGCCCTGGTATATCAGCTGACAAAAATACAACCTCTTTATTTGCTACAGTATTAAATGGTTCTCCTGTTAACTTTGCATATTCCTTATAATCTGATTCTTTTATAAAAGTGGCGCTTCTTAACGACTGTTCCTCCGTTTTCTTTGTCGAAATATTAGTTTTTGAAGCTGCTATATTATGTTTCTTTAATCCTTTGTCAATCATTTGTATATGTTGTGATTCGTTACTATTCCCTTGCTTAGAATGGTAATGAAACGCAATTGGTCTCTCCATTATCCCTTTCGTCATGGATGCGAAGCCGACTAATGTCCCTATTGCGGAAAATGCTACAGTAGAAATAATGGTTACAATAAAGAACATTCTTGCGTTATCTCTCATGCGATACGCTAAATCTGATAACGTAATAATATTAGTCTGTGTCCAATAGAAACGTTTACTTTTTTTACATAATCGAATAATAAAGACACTCAGCTGCTTGTACAACAAATACGTCCCAATAATAACTACCGTTGTAACAGGAATCATCATAATAAATACCATTGCGCCATGCGATAGAAGAGCTCCTACATAGCCAGCGCTAAGCAATACTACTGCTAATATTGAAGAAATGATTGATGCTTTCGGTTCCGGTTTTGCCTCTGCTGACCCTCTAAACAACTTCATAATTTTATTTTTACGAATCATTCCTGCACTAAACAATGATATGATCATAAATAATATGAAAAACATAATACTTGTTACAACAATTGCTTTCATCGGTATGTAATAGGATAAGGAGATATCTAGTTTTAATATCATCGGGGCGACAAATAGTAATACCCCTGAAAATAACATACCTGAAAGAATACCAAAAATAATTGCCCCTATTCCAATCATAATATTTTCAAAAAAGATAAGACGCTTTAATTGATATTTCGTCATACCTAGCATCATTAAAATTCCTAGCTCACGCTTTCTCGTTTTTAAAAACATTCCCATCGAATATAAAATAAAGAAGAATGTAAATAAGTAAATAATAGACTGTGCAAAAGACATACTTACGAATACGTACTGACCCAATTCTCCTGCACTTAATGCCGGATGAAACGCAAAAAATGAATACACAAAAAAGGCCATAATAGCAAATGCACTACTCAAAAAATAGGCTGAGTATGTCCGTCTATTTCGCGTTACATTCCGATATGCGAGTTCTCTAATGTTCATATTACTTCTCCGCCCTTCTTTCTACTAACTATGTTTTTATATTAGTAAAGTACGGAAATACCTTCCATCGATTCAAATGACAAAAACCTTACAGTTTTGAAAGGTTTAAAAAATTGCTTATACGTAGTACTTTATTTATAATGACTACATTCATATTCATACACACATCCTATTGTATATTCGTTAGTTTTGCGAAATAATAAAGGATAGAAGTATGTACCATTATACATATAAACTTATTTACCGCTTTAATATGAATAGGAGGAAAACATAATGACATTACAAGAACAGATTATGAAAGCATTACATGTTCAGCCTGTAATTGATCCAAAAGTTGAAATTCGTAAACGAGTTGATTTCTTAAAAGATTATGTAAAAAAAACAGGCGCAAAAGGATTTGTACTTGGTATTAGCGGCGGCCAAGACTCTACTTTAGCAGGACGCTTAGCACAACTTGCAGTTGAAGAAATTCGTAACGAAGGTGGTAATGTAACGTTTATCGCCGTACGTCTTCCTTATAAAGTACAAAAAGATGAAGATGATGCACAATTAGCATTACAATTCATTCAAGCAGATCAATCTGTTGCATTTGATATTGCTTCAACTGTTGATGCTTTTTCAAATCAATATGAAAACTTATTGGGTGAATCATTAACAGATTTCAATAAAGGTAACGTGAAAGCACGTATCCGTATGGTTACTCAATATGCAATTGGTGGACAAAAAGGGCTACTTGTTATCGGAACAGATCACGCTGCAGAAGCTGTAACAGGGTTCTTTACAAAATTCGGAGATGGTGGTGCAGATTTATTACCATTAACGGGATTAACGAAGCGCCAAGGACGTGCATTATTACAAGAGTTAGGTGCAGACGAGCGACTTTACTTAAAAATGCCAACAGCTGATTTATTAGATGAAAAACCAGGTCAAGCTGACGAAACAGAGTTAGGTATTACTTATGATCAATTAGATGATTATTTAGAAGGTAAAGCAGTTCCAGCTGACGTTGCAGAGAAAATTGAAAAACGTTACACAGTGAGTGAGCATAAAAGACAAGTACCAGCGTCAATGTTTGATGATTGGTGGAAATAAATAAAACATAAAAAAGAAGCTAATCTCATTTAGCTTCTTTTTTATATGTTAACGATATACCCCTACTCTTTTCTCCAATAAATCTTGCAGGCAATCTTCATGCTGTTTACAAAATAACGGTGGCATGTCGTCTAACGGGAAAAACTTCAAATCCAACGTTTCATCACCATCTACTTTTTTGTCGCCTCCAACTATTGAGAATGAAAAGAACATCGTAATTGACTGTGCCTTGTCTCCATTTGGATATGATTGAAAATATTTTGTATACACTCCAATAAGCTCATTTATTTCTACATCATACCCGGTTTCTTCTTTTAATTCTCGGATTGCAGTTTCCGCAGCCGATTCTCCTATCTCCATTGCGCCACCTGGAAAGCCCCAAGCGTTAAAGTCTCCTCTTTTTTGCAGTAATACTTCCCCTTCTTTATTAAATACACAACCACCGGCAAAGTTTAAGAAAACATAATCATGCCCTACTTTTTCACGTAATTCTTTTATATAATTCGCCATTCTCTTCCCCTTTTCATACTTCTTCTATCGCTATTTCTTATCTTTTTCAAGCAATTCAATAATTCGATCTAGCTTCTGGTTCATATTAATCACGTGGTGTTTCTTTGCAACGCTGCTTTGTAATACTCTTCTAATAAACAAAGTAAATGATATGAAAAACAAAACGATAAGTCCGATTACTAAACAAGTATATATCAATGTGAAAATATTACTTTCGAACAAGTTCATTCAGCATTCACATCCTCTCCTTTTTATTTTATCACATAATTCCCAATATTTTAAAGTGATCAACAAATATAAAAAGAGCATCTTTTACAGATGCTCTTTCTCATCGCTTAATACGTAAATGAAATTGTCGCCAATGAATAACCAGCCAATGCACTATAAGGCGCTACTTGATAAGACACACGCTTTGCACCTTTTGGCCAATTTATTTCATTTAATACTTTCTTTATATCTTGCATCGTCCCATCCATGGACTGCTTATATCGCACTTCTACTTTTTCTGGTTTGGCTGCAAACTGTTGCTGCAACTTTTGCTTAAATTCATTATAATTTTCTGCTCCGTATTCTGCAGATAAGTATTGTAAATTTGTTTCTTTTAACATCTGCTCATATACGACCGTTTTTGAGCTACCAGCTTTTATTTTGTTTGTTAATTCACCAAAATAACTTGTAGTTGCTGCTGGATATTTACTACGATCCCAGTCGTGATCTTTACTTAACTGTTCGTCAGACATGTTAAAATATGAGTAAGTTACACGCCCTGCTTTATCTGGTACTGGATCATCAAATGTAGTATCTAGGTGATACCATTTGTTTTCAATGTTCACTAAATTCCACGCGTGAGCTTGTCCGTTTCCTGTGCCTGTTACAATATGGTTTTGAATACCTGCCTCTTTTAACAACTCATACGTTAATAATGTATATCCTTGGCAAACGGCAGAACGATTCGCTAATGCTTCATATGCTGTATACGCTTGATAAGACGTATCATAAGACACATGCTTAACAACGTAATCGTGAATAGCTTTTACTTTCTCATGCTCATCCATCCCTGGTTTTACAATTGATCCAACAATTGATTTCGCCTGAGCTTTTACATATTGAGTTTGTTCTTTTGATTCACGGTATTTTACTTGCAGTGTAAACGTATAGTCCCCTGGCATTCCTTTAATAGAATATCTAGTAGACGCTACATTATATTTTACATACTCATCAGCATCTACAATTTTATTAAACTCACCATACAATTGATCCATAATATTTCTAGCATTTCTATCTTTTGTTTTATATGTGATTGTAATATTTTCTTCTCGATTATCAATCTGTTTTTTTAATTCTTTTCTGAAATCATCTAATAACTTTACATCTGATTGTGCTGTCACTGTAGTCGGATTTGTAGCTGCATAAGATACAGATGACGCTTGCAAGCCTCCCATTACTATAGTTGAACAAAGTGCGGCAGCTGTCACATACTTACTTGTCTTTCCCATCTTGTCACTCCTTATATTCTATAACTATACGAAAAAGTATCGTATAGTTTCAGAGTATACAATACTTTTTCGTATAGGTCATATGAGATTATGCATATTAACTAATTCACATAAAAAGGTTGTTCTTTTTAAAAGAACAACCTTTTTTCATTAGCATGTTTGTAATACACAGCATGTATTTTCAAAACGTTGATTTTTCAAATCTTCATTACTAATACAGAAATATAGCATCCCTAGTTCTCCCCAAACCATATTACAATTTTTATGATCTGAATCAATTTGGAATAAAAGAGTCATTTGTTGCGGGTCTACTCCCATATATTCTCCTGTCTCATATAACACTTCCTCTTGTACAGAGAATGGCTCACCAAAAATTTGATGGTTATCGTAGTTATCCGGAATTAGCTCTTCAAGTAATTGCAAGAAACGATCTGAATCAGCCTCATCTTCAATGAAAAGTTCTGGTAATTTGTATGTCAGTTCAAAAGTAATTGTACACTGGTTATATTTCGCTTGTACTTCATTTCCTCTTCGTAATTGCTCTACAGGAACATCATAATAAAGTACACGCCCAGCCTCTGTTAGCTTCACATTTTCTTCAAAATAATTTTCAATGCAAAAGAAATACAGCATCCCCGTCTTAGGAAGATTGTGATTCATACCAACGTTTTGTAAATCACTTAAGTTAAATTGCGCGATAAATTGTAGTGGATTTCCTTTATGCTTTGGATATTCAAATAAAGCTGGTAAATCAGGAACTCCTCCCATTTTCGAACTACCTATCGCAACAGTTTCCTGCTGCTTTGGCACAACTTTTATACAAGGAAATACAGTATTAATAAGTTCATCTTTCAAGTGTGTTAGTTCATATTTATCAATTAATACTTCAATTTTTTTATTCATAAATTCTCCTTACATTTACATACTTATTTATATCATAGTACAAAGATTATACTTCATTCTTTACAAAATCAACAAGCCTCCAAAAAACGGGCTTATCCTTCGTACGCGAACAAGTTTAAAAAAGCATACTATACATTGTTCCTACAAACACGATAGTTCTTTAGTTCTTCCAGTACATTTTCCCCTCGTTCATTTTTATTTTTAATATAAGGAGGAATTCCACATGGGTTACGGATATAGTTGCGGCGGTTACGGTTACGGCGGTAGCTGTGGTGGTTGTGGTTACGGAGGTTTCGCTTTATTAATCGTTTTATTTATCCTTCTAATCATCATCGGAGCTAGCTGTTGGGGCGGCTTTGTAGGCTGCTAGTAAACTTAAAAACCATTGTAAAAAAGCACGTACACTACGTGCTTTTTTGCCATTTCCAAATCTTTTATTTGAAAGGAAGTATGTTTAATGAAGATCGATGGTGTTTTTGAAGGAGGCGGTGTACGCGGTATTGCACATGTTGGAGCGATTTGCGCATTAGCCGAAAAAGGTTATGAATGGGAACGTGTAGCTGGAACATCAGCTGGTGCAATTATCGCGGCACTTTTAGCTGCAGGATATTCTTGTTCAGAGCTAAAAACCATTATAACTGATATCGATTATAACAAATTTACGAAGAAAACCTTTATTGACAAAATCCCCTTTATCGGAAAAGGACTAAGTGCATGGACTACTCTAGGTATATACTCTAATGTATTTATAGAAGAATGGATTGAAGAATTACTTCGAAAAAAAGGTGTTCATTTATTTACTGATTTACCGGATCTAAACAAACTCAAAATCATCGCTTCTGATATTAGTAATGGTAAAATGGTTGTCTTTCCTGACGACTTACCAAACTACGGATTTTTAAATTATCGCTTCTCTATCGCTAAAGCGGTAAGAATGAGTAGTACAATCCCCTTCTTCTTTGAACCCGTAAAATGGAGAACTCCAAAATGGAAGCAGCCTTGTTATATGGTTGATGGAGGAATTCTAAGTAATTATCCAATTTGGATCTTCGATTCACCTACCACTCCTCGCTGGCCGACTTTCGGATTTCATTTTGTAAAAGATGAGATTCAAGCTGACCCTGCTCACTATAACGAGCCTATTTCTATGTTCAAAGGACTATTTAAAACAATGATGCAAGCTCATGATTTACGTCATTTAGATAAGGAATCAAAAGCAAGAACGATTACAATTCCAACAGGAACGATTACAAGTACTAATTTTGAACTGACGAAGGAAGAAAAAGAATGGCTTTACAATTCTGGTTATAACTCTGCTAATAAATTTTTACAAGCTTGGAACTTTAGGCAATATATTGATGAATATAGAAAAGGAAATCAAGACCGAAAGACAAATCGATTTTTTCGTCAACTTGACTCATAATATTATTACTTTGCATATAAATACGAGAACGTTTAACAACTTAATAATAAATAAGCCTAGTAATTTCTTATATTACTAGGCTTATTTATTATTATATAATCTCGTACATTGTTTAAGGATACGTTAACCCTTCGGCTTCCTCTGCAGTAATAACTATGTAACGATTTCCCGTTCTTAATCCTAACAGTTCTGCTTTTTCAATCGCTTCTTGCTTCGTCTCCGCATAAGCAGCTAAATATTTTTCTCCATTGATCATTTGGCAAATTACATATTGTTTCATTACTTTCTCCTCTTACTTTTTCATTAGTTGTGCAAGTTTTTTTATACCTATTTCAATTTCTTCTAACGTTGCGTATGAATACGATAGGCGCAAAAATTGATTTGCACTTCTATCATATAAAGTACCTGGGTTTAATAAAACCTTTTCTTGCAGAGCTTTATCAAATAAACTGCGATATGAAATGGGTACTTTTATATGTACCCATATATAAAATCCCCCTGTTGGTTCATGCCAAGTTGCTATTTCACGAAGATATTTATCTAACATTAGTAACATAAAATCTCTTCGTTTTTTCAATTCACTTCTTACAAAGCGCAAATGCTCATCATATAGACCATTTGTAAACCACTCCGCTGCAATTTGCTGGGATATAGTGCTTGAACCATAATCTGTTTGCATTTTTATGTCTGACAATCTTTGAATTACTGGCTCAGGTCCAACAATCCATCCAATTCTTAACCCTGGACTAATTACTTTGGACATGCTTCCAATATGTAGTACGATTCCATTTTTATCATAGGCTTTTAAAGGTTTCGAACAAGGTGCATCAACCCATAAGTCTTGATACACTGCGTCCTCTATAATAGGTAATCCAATTTCATTACATATTTCCATCACTTCTATTCGTTTCTTCGCATTCATACTAAAGTTCGTTGGATTATGAAAAGACGGGATTGTATATAAAATAGATGCATTAAATTGCTTCTTATATTTTGTAATATATGATGTATTTAAACCGTTCTCATCCATTGGTATTCCAATGAAACGCATTCCTGCGGATTGAAAAACATTAAGCGAATATAAATAGGATGGTTTTTCTAATAAGATGGATGCCCCTTTTGGAAGCAGCCCCATAGAGATAAGTTGCAGCGCTTGAATTGCTCCTGAAACAATTAATATAGAGTCAGGAGATACATATACACCATGCCCCTTTAAGTATTCGGAAATCTTTTCCCTTAAATAAAAATTTCCTTTCGGCTCTTCATACCCAAGCGTCACATTTGACTTTAAAAGCTTATTCATAATTTCTTTCATCTTTTTCTCAGGTAAGAGACTCGGCGCGAGCTCACCTGTTCCTAATCGAATTACATGTGGATAAAATTCAGCTTGATTAATCTCCTGAATAGCTGGGAGATTCGGATAATGAAGTCCTGTTTCTACATAAGACTGCCAATTAGGCGGGGGTGCGTAAGTTGAAGCATTCTCATTATTATTTACAACAATTGTTCCTTTCCTGCCATTCCCTTCAATGTATCCCTTCGCAACTAGTTCATCGAAAGCCATTACAATTGTGCTTCGATTCACACCAAATGTATGTGCCAAATCTCTTTGTGAAGGTAATTTCGTTCCAACGGTCCATTCTCCATTAACGATCCTTTCTTTTATATACGTTTCTATTTGTTTATACAGAGGAGTCGCTAGAGACATATTCGGTTTCCAAACGAATCTTTCCATTATATCACCTTATATTCTTTTTGGTTGGTAACCTCCCCAACCATATGGATGGATACAAATTTTCATTTCTTCTATACAATATACACTATCATAATGAATTAAAATAGGAGGTAATATGATGAGTGAAGCAATTATTCATGGTATCATTCTTGCATTTGGACTTATCATTCCATTAGGTGTACAAAATGTTTTTGTCTTTAACCAAGGTGCGAGCCAACCAAACATTTGGAGGGTAGCCCCCGTAATATTAACTGCCTCTATATGTGATACGTTACTCATATTGATTGCAGTGCAAGGTGTCTCCCTTGTACTCCTTACTTTTTCTTGGCTAACTAACTCGTTATATATAATTGGATTTTTCTTTCTTCTATACATGGGCTTTGTTATTTGGAGAAGTAACCCTTCCAACGATGTAAAACAAGAAAAAAGTATGCCCTTAAAAAAGCAAATCCTTTTCGCAGCATCCGTTTCGTTATTAAATCCACATGCTATTTTAGACACAATCGGTGTAATTGGAACAAATTCTATTCAATACATAGGAAGTGAAAAATGGGCTTTCACACTTGCAACTATTATCGTTTCTTGGATTTGGTTTATAAGCTTAGCGTTAGCGGGGAAATTTCTAAAAAGACTAGACTCAACCGGAAAGACAATTTTATTATTAAATAAATTTTCTGGTCTCATCATATGGGGTGTCGCGCTTTATATGCTAAAACAAGTTATTTATTCTTAATGAACGAAAGAGAATTGCATGTTACTCAAAACATCATGCAATTCTCTTACAAATTATGAAGTAGGTTCCGGTTTCTGTTTTACCGTCTTTGCATCCTTTGCTGGTTTAATCCAAATGATTGCTATGACAGCACCAATGGCAGCGAAAATACTTGTCAAATAAAACACTTCATGGTCCGCCCCTTTCATGAAAAAAGAATATAAAGGTGGTCCAGTTGCTACACCGATAAATCGCATTGAACTATAAAATGACGTAACCGTTCCCCTTTGCTCCTTTTCAATTCCTTGTGTAATGAGGGCATCTAAACATGGGAGTGCCATACCAATCCCTATCCCCATAATAACGAGACAAAGAAGTAGTAAATAAATCCCTTTTATAAATAAAGGAATGATGACTGATGCAGATGCCATTAAAAAACCAATATAAATACACTTCTTCATAACATTTTGATTATCTCCAATTTTTTTACCGGCCATATAGGAACTAAGTGACAGTACAAGTAACGGGATAGCAAGCACACACCCTTTCCATATACCATGAATGTCATACTTTGATTCCAGTATAGTCGACAAATAAAAGAGAATTCCGAATAAAATAAGCATAATAATTGCACCTAATGCAAAAATGGCAATTAACCATCTTCCTTTTTCTCGAAACGTAGACAGAATAGATTTTATAAACTCTTTAAGTGGTGGTACTTCTCCTTCTTGTTTCTTTGCCTTTACTAGAACAAGTAACAAAACAATTGATATGACACATAAAACTGGAATCGCCCAAAATGGTAAGAACCATACAATGGCAGCAAGAGCAGATCCTAAAATAGGGCTCAGCACTTTTCCAAATGTATTGGATGTCTCA
Organism: Bacillus sp. ME78; assembly: GCF_903970865.1. NCBI lineage: Bacteria > Bacillati > Bacillota > Bacilli > Caryophanales > Bacillaceae > Bacillus > Bacillus sp. ME78. Next base: position 9,134 of record NZ_CAJCKK010000036.1, on the reverse strand, counting down.
ATAATTCCCAAGCCTGTACTAACTTGTTTTTCGTCTTTGTATAAATCACCAACACACGGTATAACAACCGGCATTGCCCCAGCAGCACCAATACCTTGAATCGCTCTACCGATTAATATCCAAGTGTAGGGATTATCAACTTTCCAAGATACCCAACCAGTTATCGCTCCTCCTATAGCCGCAATCAGCAAACTCGGAACCATTACCATCTTTCGTCCCCATCTATCTGATAAATAACCAGCAATCGGTATAAGTAAAATGGCTACGATAGAGTAAATTGTAATAATCATGGATACTTGAAACGATGAAATATGTAATTTCTTTTCAATTGTCGGCAAGATTGGAATGAGCATTGAATTCCCTAATGTCATGACAAGTGGAACTGATGCAAGCGCAATTAAACAACAGTTTTCTTTTTTTAACATGTTGATTTCGGAACCTTTCATCATATATTTCTTACCATATAATAGCCCTGCTGGAACATAATTTTCATTCCACCAGGGCTATTACATCTTTAATACTTCCCATTCACAACAAAAGAAATTGGGTAAAATATAGTATTACTTTTATTCTTTGAATTCTGTTCGCAATATATTCATACCAATTAATTGAAAAAAAAAGAAAGGAAGAATCCTTCCTTTCTCCTATAACCTTCTACATTTAGCGAGTATATCCGCCACCAAGCTGTTGTTCTGCCATCGCTACTAGGCGTTTTGTGATTTCACCGCCTACAGAACCGTTTGCACGTGAAGAAGTATCAGCTCCAAGTTGTACACCGAACTCTTGTGCAATTTCATACTTCATTTGATCTAAAGCTGCTTGTGCTCCATGTGATGCTAATTGATTAGAATTACGATTTCTAGCCATTACCAATCACCTCCTTATTTATATATAAATTGTGTTAAATTCAAATTAAAATACATGGAAATTTTTGGTTATTTTTTACCATAAAAAAAAGAGCCTCTAAACGAGACTCTCACATCATTTCACATTACGAAGTTACTACTTCTAATTTTCTATTTATTAATACTTTCATTTCTTCTTTTAATATCTCTTTTGAATTATGTCCAAACCATTCTAAGGAAGCAAAAAGATCCGTACCTCTCACTTCCTGAATAATCTCATCATAATTTACAATACCTTCAAATAACGGAACCATACCAATACGACTTCCTGCTGCTGCATATACATTGTTAGGTTCAAATACATGCAAATAATCCGCTGAAGATATATTCTTAAAATGGTAATGTAGTGTCCACGGCTTTAATCGATGGAAACTGTCTATTGGATTTGCGCCAGACTCCCATATATGAAGAAAATCAAGATTTATTTTTAAATTCGGATGATTTACTTCTTCTAATAGTTCTATAGTAGAAGGCAATGTGTCCGTTAGTGTATTGGGATGTGTTTCTAACAGCACATACATATTGTGCTGAGCAAATACATCACAAATCTTACGTATTCGCTTTACATACTCTTTTCTCTCTTGTTCCGAGAAGTCCTTGCTCCCTTTTTGCCCAGCAAACGTGCGAATTTTATTCGTATTAAACCAATTAGCTAGTACTACAAGTTGTTCACTTTTCTCTATCGTTTTTTCAAAATCTGCTGATAATGATATATCTAAGTAATCACTTATCATCGTAATTTCTAAGTTTTTATCCTTTAGAAAATTCAATTCTCGTTCTGTCGTTTCTCGTTCTTGCATGTACAAATTTTGTGCATGCGTCCCCCATAATTCAATTCCTTCAAAACCGTTTTCATATGCAAATTGAACAATATCAGTAAATGAAATTAATTGATGACGAAATGAAATGGTACATAGCGAATATTTCATAGTATTAAACTCCCCTATCTTAAATTCAGTTAGCTTATTAAAGAGTTGCGACAGATTGATTTGTTTTCATACCTTTCCATGATAGAAACTGTCTCTCTAATTCCTTCTTAATTTGCAGTTCAATTGCATTCATTTCATCCAGTTTTTCAATAATCGATACTAGCATACCTTTATTATTCGTCATTGCCATTTTAATTGCACGATACTGTACATTTGTAAATCCTTGTACAATATCCTCTACCCGATCACACCAATAATCAAATTCTTGCTCCGAATATTGCAACGTTTCACGGAAGTATGCAAAGGCATGCTCATAACTATATTTACGAATTGCAAGTACTGGTATTTGTTTTACTGCTGCTACAAGTCCAGAAAGCGCATATCCTTCTTCCTCATTTGCCATTTTTACAATTAAATTTTTCAGTTCCATAGTCAGTTCATTGTCGTTCTTTTTGAATGTTTCTGTGAAATAACTAGCTACTGTTTCTTGCGTTGGCTCCCCAATTCCTTCTATATCAATGAAATACCCTCCACCAAATGGGTTATCTTGAATAGAGTGAAGTACTTTTTCTCTTTCCATATTTCCTTCCCAACGAAAATCAGGATCTAGCATGAACCACTCTTCTTCTTTCTCTGTTTTTGATATCATTAAATAATGTGGAAACGGTTTTTGATGAAATTTATTTTCCCTCTCTGGTAATAGAGACATATCAACCATTACAATGACATAACGATTTTCCGGCTTGTTTTCTACTAATTCTAAAAACGTTTCTACATTGCTATCTTTATTTTTTGCATGATCATACCATTCGTTTACTTTAATACCGTACAATTTTTCAAACCAAAGTAAATAATGATCATGGTTAATGTTTTCAGAGTGATATGAAATAATTCCGCCTTCTGTTATATCAAAATCTCCATCCCATAGTCCAAAATAAAATGGACGAAAATCAATGTCGCTACGCCTTTTTATAATTTCACAAAAACAACTCACTAAACAGTGCACTTTAATTGAAGTCATACTCTCATCCACTTTCCTAAAGGTTAGTTATTCACATTTACTTCCTGTAACGGCTCTAACTCTTCCATAAAATCAAGCAAAGATCCTACAGTAAGAAATGCCTTTGGATCTACCTCATCCTCTGGAACGCATAGCTTTACATCCATTTCTATGTATACAATAAGCTGTAACATCATTACCGAATCTATATATAAATCTTGATTTAAGCGCATCGTTTCTTCTAAATGCGTTACATTTTTCAGTTCCATTTTTTCTATCATAATTTTTAACACGGCATTCTTTAACGCTTCCCGTCTCATGTTGTAACCTCTCCCATCTCTAGTAACTTTCTACTTACTTTTCCAGTTTTATTTTTAGGAATTTCATTTACACTTTCAATTTCATGCGGAACTTTATAAGAAGGTAAGTGCTGAATACACCATTCTCTTATTTGTACTGGATCAACATGAGATATCACTTTCGCTTTAACTATTTCGCCCATGACAGGATGTTTCCCTCGATATACAATTGCCTCTTGCACACCTTCCAATCGAAGCATCGTTTCTTCTACCTCTATAGGAAAGACTTTTAATCCTGAAACATTAATTACATCGTCCATACGCCCCATAAAATGAATGCCACGCTCAGATTTATACCCTAAATCTTTCGTGAAAATTTCCTTATCATTCATTTTCACGACGATTTCTTCCGGTGCATTTTCATCTGAACCTATGCTTATACTCGCATGAGGTAGAGGGTTTCCTAAATCTAAATGGCTCTTCATATCATGACATATACTAATACAACCTGCTTCAGAACAACCGTATTGCTGCATCATATATGTTGTCATTTCTTTTAGTTTATAAAATAGTGCTTCTGGCAAAGGCGATCCTGATGTCATAATTTTATGAAACTGAAACGTTCCTAATGGAAAACTCCCCATAATGTGTAACATAAGTGGTACTGCATATATAATATGTTTTTCTGTATTGCGAACTACATTTAATGCGAATTTAGGATTTTTGTTCGTAATGATTACAGGCTTGCTCCCCCTCGTAATTGCTGATAACGTACCACATATTAGTCCGTATGAATGTGAAACAGGAGCCATAACGATTGGCACTTCATCTACTTCACAGTTTAAAGCTTCATTATAGGCAGTAATTTCTGTATCAACTTCCATCCATGCTCTACGAATCAGTTTCGGTTCTCCCGTAGTTCCCGAACTATATTGCAATAAAGAAGGCTCTTCTAGTAAAAAGTTCCCTACTTCTAATTTTGTAAAATCGCCATATTCTCCATATAAAACTCCTACACAATTTGCACGCTTTGCCATTTCAATAGCCGTTTCTTTTGGCGTATCTTCATGTATAAGTAATACTGATGATTTCTTTTCTTTTAAGAAAAACACAAGCGTAATAATATCGAATGGATCTTTCAGACAAAGTGCAAATCTATTTCCTTCTGCTTCTTGAAATTGTTCCATTTCCTCATAAACTTGTAATCTCAAATTAAAATCACTTTTGCTATACTCTTGTTTATTAACGATTAGCATAATTTCCCCCTGTAACAACTGATTTTTGTTTCATAAGTTGTCTTACTCTATACAATGGATTTGGAACTTCATGAACAAGCGATTCCACATCCATATATAATCGACGTTTCGTTAATTGTTCAGCATAGAATGTAGGTGCATATAATTGAATATTTTCAAATCTACCTTTCAAATGTGGATATATTCTTAAATGATCTTCAATTTCTTCAACAACCATCATCCAAAAATGTTCTTCTTTCAATCCATATTCATCCGCAAGTACGAATGCTAATTCTCCTAAATTAAACAGGAAAAGTGCATCTAACACCATCTCTTGCAAACATTCGATGCGATCCATTTCAAAGAAATCATTCATTTTTCCATTCGCATATGTTTTATGCATTTTAGTAAAGTCGGGACATTTGTCAACTTCTTTCAAATATGGACGATAAAACTCAAGCCCTTCATGAAAATCCTTTAACGCAATACGAACAGGCACCCCTTCTTTATGGACTAGAATCATATTTTGTCCATGTGATTCCAGTGCGATACCATGCTCTACAACAAGATGTATAACTGGTATTATCGCTTTTTGAATAAGTAATTGTAGCCAATCCTTCATTCCATATTTGTTCAACCACGCATCAATAATTGGTGTACCATCTTTCTCTTTAGCGTATAAACCATTAAAAGGAATTGCATCCTCTTGTGCATCTAAATACTTATGAATGCTTTCGCGCCAAATACATCCTAATGAACCATATATAGCTTTCTTATTCGTGTCATACGTTACACTTGAAAACTCGCTTAACAAGATTAAACGTGCTTCATCCATTAAATAGGCGTCATTACTTACAACATCATTTAACCAATTTGATATTGCTGGTGCACTCACAACAGAGTATGGTTTCAGTGTACGGAGTGTTGAAGTGTTGAGTAAATTCATCGATAATTTAACGTACGGTTTCTTTGGACTCGTAATATTTCTTAACGTTCTCATTGACTGTTGCGCGCAATAATCGTCCTCTGATGTTCCTAAATAAATAATAAAATTACCCTGTATATGATCCCCATAATTTGAAATGATGAAATTCACCCACTGCCATGGGTGAACAGGTATAAACACGTACTGTTTTGGATAACATCCCCTATTACGAATTCGTTCCATAAACTCTTCTAATTTATGATCGCCAATCTCCTCTTTTAAAAGGTCGTTATACATCACTTCATTCTCATAACCTACAGTCGCATAATTCTTATGCGCTGCAATCCAAATGAGTTTTATTGGCTGCATAAATTCATATCCATATTGAAAATTGTCACGATATTGAAATCCAACACGTGCTTTATAACTAGGGTGATATGGATGGCCGTCTATTAAATGGCTTTCAAACTCATCGTAAGATTTTTGAGTATATTCTTTCTTATTATTTCTTTCATATTGTGCAATCGTGTCTTTAAATATTGTTTGTTCTAATTCGTGCATAAAAGAATCTAATTTAGCTTGTTCTACACTAGCAACCCGAAAAACTTCTTCTAGAAATTGCGAGACAGATTGTATTTCTTGCTGTTCATCTTGGACTCTTACTATTAATGAGTCTAAAGAAATACGTCCAAATGTCATCCGTTCCCTGCCATAGCATTTGTACGTGACACTTTTTTCTTCTTCATCAAGTCCTTGTATTATAAAAAGAATTTGTTCTTCTTTTTCTATGCGAACCGGTGTAATAATCCCCTCATAAATTAACGATTCTACTAATTGACGTAGCACTCTTCTTCGTACTGAAATGTAATCTTCTGATTCGAGCGCCTTCAATACTTTCGTATGATACATGTCCACTCTCATAAAACCCTCCACCTTATGACAAAATACCATTATTTGTATTACGTGAAATTTTAACGCTATTTATGAACGAACAGCCACTTCTCTAACGAGCGGATTATGTACTTGCACATAAATTGCTTGCTCTAATGGATTACTTAACTCATCGACATCGAAAAATCTCGTTAGTAAATTTGCTTTACACGCTAACTTATCTTCGTCCAATAATTCTCTTAAAAATGTTGAAGGTTCCCGGTTATACGGAAGGAATGATTCAAGTACAGACCTTAATTCCGAGAGAAGAATTTCCTCCTTAATTAATCCTGCTGTGCCAAAACCATTAATGAGGCCAAACATATGATTGAAAATTAAGTAGTAACGAAATCTCTCATCCACAATATAGTCGTCATATAAATTTCCAGTACGTTCTCCAATACCAACTAATTCATTATTAAGCATCTCTTTCATTGAATTACAGAAATAAAATCCTTGATTATCACGGAAATAATATTTGACCGGATAACCATCTTTTAGCTGAACAACGCTATTTTGCTGATGAGCTTCTAATGCAACACCATACTGTAAATACATCCATACCATTGGCTTTAAAGAAATATTCATATATCGTCTAAACCACTCTAAGCTTACTTCTTCACAGCTTTTACTTTCTAAATCTGCTAGGCGATGAATAATATTCGATAACCGCGTACGCTCCCCAGGTATAGCGTCTTGAACTAGCCCAGCAATTAATGTTGCGTCGTTTGCATGTTCACTATAAAAAGGGTTCTCGCGAATAATCACTTCAAATCCAGATTCTTGTGTTCCATAATTTAATGTAATATAGGCTGGATCACAAATAAAATCAAAGCCTGGAAATCTTTCTCGTACTTCACCAATAGCCGTATTTAACATTTCCTTCCCTTCAAGACCACTCTCAAGTTCTTTCAGTTTATTAATACGCATTGAATTTGTTACTTTCACCGGAAATGAAAACTTAAGCATATACTTCGAATCGGGATGATACAGTGTCCTTAGTGATGATGTTGCCATATAATACTTACCTACAGGTCCAATATACTCAAGCAATTCTTGAACTATCCAATCTTGTACGTAAGCTTGATGCAAGAGCCATTCTGCCTGAAGCGGATGAATTGGAATTAATGCATATTGATCTTCCTTACAGTACTTCGCTATAAATTCCTTACTAACCATCTCATCATTACTTAATTCTTCTTTTATAATCGTTGTTGTAGAATCTGATAATAATGATTTTTCATTTACTATACTTTTATGGGCCCGAAAATAATGAAGCTGACATTCTCCTTTTAATTCTGGAGAATACATTTCACTTTTCCAATCTAATATCCCCTGTCTACTCTTTGGTGTAGGATGAGTTAAATGCCCAAATAATAAAGACTGCTCCGCTTCTATAAAAGTTGTATGGAAACCGTATAATGCGGATGTATCTTCTATTCTCTCTTTTGTAAATTCCTCAATATTTTGACAACTACAGATAACTCGAAGCATAAGTTCCGCAGGATTCGTTCCTTCTCCGTAGTTGATAGACATCTCTTTTATTAAAAATGTAATAACTGTAACGTAATCTGCTTTAATAACAGAATTACTATCTCCAATTTGATAATACAATTGTTCTCCAAACAAATGACGATCTGTTGATGATTTATATATAACTTCTCCATACAAAGTAACGTTCTGTGCCGATAGCCGACAACATAAATATGTGGGGACTGTATCTCTATTCAACGTATTACTGAAGATACTCTTCATTCTTTCATCCTCTGTAATCCATTCTCCACTCCCCGTTTCTCTTAAATAACAGTTTAAAAAGCTTTGTAATGTTGCATGTTCTGCGATTTGTTTCGCATGCTGCATACTGGTCCTCCTCTTTATATTAAAGCTATCGAAATTTCATATAATAAACGATAATTGAATGTCGTTATCAATTATGATTCTAATTGATAATGATATTCAATTCAAGAGTATATTTCAGAATTTTTTTATCTGATTTAATTTTTCTTGTTTTCTCTCTTTTCTTTAATCTAGTTAAAAATACACGAAAAAAATACTCAGTTTCAAACTACATACTTACTATTTTTCATTAGTAATCTATCCAAAATGGTTAAACAAAAGAGGTATACCTTAATTGGTATACCTCTTTCAAACATAAAGTTTACATAATAATATTATTTAAGTAAATCTATATAACTGTTTGTATAACAAATTCAAATCTCTCCAACAATACGCTGTTTCTTCTACCCTTACTCTCTCTAAAAATTTCGTATCAATTTTTTCAGGGTTAAATTTTTCATAAAACTTTTTAGAAGGATTATTCGTAACAACCCAAACTAAAAGTGATTGCATATCATTGTTTATACAATCCGATAATAAAGCTTGAAATAACTTTTGTCCTATTTTCATTCCTTGATACTCTTGTAAAAGGTAGATTGCATATAATTCTCCATCACAATTATATGTACCAGTTCTTTCTACTCCCCCATCGATGAATCCAACTATGTCTCCATTTAAATTCTCTGCTACAAATCTAAATTGATGATTACCTTCTTGTTGAAAAATATCTTCCCATTGTTTTTCTCGTTTCTCATATGCTATATTATCTAGAATTTCGTCAGCAAATATCCCTTTATACGTTGTTTTCCAACTATCAACATGCACCTTTGCTATACCTGGTATATCATCCTTTATTGCTCTTCTAATATGTATTCCCATCATTTCTCCCCCTTGTTACTCATCATTATATCAATTTCATTCCTTAAAAATCCAAATAAAAAAGAGTGAATTTGAAGTGACCCCTAAAAGTTAGACACGGTTATTTCATTAGGCAGCTTGATAAAAGTGAGTCCGGTATTGTACCGGGCTCATTTTTAATTTTGCCTTAATCCGTTTCGTATTATAATAATCTATA
>NZ_CAJCKK010000035.1:0-40883 GCF_903970865.1 Bacillus sp. ME78 | reverse complement strand
CTTCTTAACTCAGTAATTAACGAGTTTAATAAAGTATCCATTCACTCACCTCATTTCCATTACTATATGTCATACAGTATGTGTTTTATACTATGTATCGTACAGTATTAGTGTGACAAAAACTGTGCTTTTTTAGCTAAGTTATATATATATCTATAACACTCTAAAAGGTAGCAACCTTAACTACTAATTTTGAAATTCCAGTAATGCTATATTAAGTTACAAGTATCGTACACATATGATGTGACCATAACATATCACTATAGGAAGCTAATAAAACGGAAAATTACCATGGTTGAATGATTCCTGTTTTATTCTTTAGGCACTGTTGATTTCACACTGTTTTCAGCACCTAATCAACGTTATTTCCTTCATAAACTTCATCTTGTTCAAAATCTCTATTTTTATTTGGTTTATTAAAGTAAAATAAAAAAACAATTAAATTAGGTTAATTGTTTTTCAAATGCAAAATCTTTATTTTTTTAAATAACCTATGATATTCGAAAAGACAAACTCTCCAAATGCAAGTGGTATATAAATAAACCATAACTTTAATATTGCCTTTGTTTCTTTGTGATCAGAATCCCCCATTAAAACCAATCCAATCCTTTTTCTTCTAATATTTTCATTTTAATTCCAATAACAAGGAAATTATACCATTTATTAATGTTATAGTCTATGTTTTCTAAAAATTAGATAAATAAAACTTTTGTATTCCCTCAATATTCAGATAAACATAATAATTTTTTTACATTTCATCTTCAAAGTCTATAATGAGTCCTGTTAGAACTGCTTCATTACCAATCGATTAGATCCCGTGACCAATAAAATCCATCTTAAATTCTTCCCACTCTAACTGCTCTTTTGTGATTCATCGTCACATTATGATGAATCACTCATACATTATCTAGAAGTAAAAACCCTAATTCACTTTTCTCTTAAAGAGCACAATTCAAATGTGCTCTTTTTAAGTCTGTTCGAATAAAATTAAAAATCCTACTGATAAACAAAAAATCTCGTTTATCAATAGGATTCATTAGCTATATATAGCGATTATAGCGAACTCCATCGCCTATTACTAAAGTCAAACTGATTTAAGTAATATAAATTCCCCTTTTTCTTTAGAAAATGGAACAACCTCTACAATCGCCTCAACATTAATTACTCCGTAAACATGCGGATATTCTTGACCGTTTGAAGCAAGTTCATATTTTACTTTTGCTTTTAATAGGGCTGGATCAATTGTAAGTAATAAAACATCTTCTTCATGCTTGAAATATTTTTCTGCAACTTTTAAAGCTTGATCTAATAATGAACAATGAATAAATCCCTCTTCTATAAGTGATTCTTCATTAATTTCTCCAGTTGTTTTTGCGATTTCCCAATTATTTTTCGTAATTACTTTTGTAATCATAGTGACTCTCCCTTTTTAATTTATGTAATGATATAATAACACTAAATTTTCAACACGTGCTTAATAGATTGGGGACTTATAATGGATAAACCTCTCACTGCATTACAAACTATTATTATACATATGAATACAAATGAGTATTGGCATGATTTTATTTGTTATTGTCAGCATCGCAAAGCGGGACTTCGAAAATTAGCTTATATACATTTAGAGACATTTATTTCAAATGCAAAGAAATGGGAATCAAAAGATCAAGAAGAGTTTGCCATTTCGCTGTTTACTATTTTAGATGCATTAAACGAAAAAGATGAGGTCTTAACTTTCTCACTAAATAGTTTTCTAATTGACATTCTATATAGATGGACAGAAAACAACCCATTTGATTCAAGACCTTTTAGATGGATAGGAATTTATATGGACTCTAGCAATAAAGATGACGATTTAGAAAAATTCCTTCGAAAAGCGATTGAATTAGGTGGTGATACCGAACAAGAAGCTATGATATACCTAGTTTCTAATTACATTAATACTTTAGAATTTGGCACACATGAATTCCCTTCAGGTTATTGCGGAGATTTAAGCGAATGTATAGAAAAACTTCCCTATATGCTTCAATTAACTAATAGAATTCAGAATAAGAACATAAAGAAGCAAAACATTGGTCAAATACAAGAACAACTACACCTTATTCTAGATTGGTTAAAACATACACAAACTCCAGTAGATGCTGTTCGTACATGGGAAAAAGAACAAACTAAGAAATTAGAAAATAGCATCGTATATCATTTAAACAACAGCTCAAGTCATTAATTCGTCTACCATTTCAATATAAAAAAGAGGATCTTCATACTGTACTAGAAAATCCTCTTTTTATATTTATCCCACATTAACTTGCAGTAAAACTCCCCACTGATTATAGTTTCACTTTATTTTAATCCTTTAATTAAAGGTGACGCTTTTCCGCTATGGAAAATCCATAAGTCATGAAGTGATCTCGTACATCCGACATATAGTAACTTTGCATCATGTTTTGTGTTTTTGTAGTGTTCTTCATCCACATCAATTAAAAGCACCGCATCAAATTCTAAACCTTTCGCTAAATAGACAGGTACTACTGATATACCACCTTCATATTTACTTTGGTTTGCTTCAATTACGTTTACCATTAATCCTGCATTTGTTAATTTCATATATATATCACGACATTCATCTTCTGTTCTTCCGATTACCGCAATTGTTTTCACATCTGCATTTTGCAAATGTTTTACCGTCTTCACAATTTCAGTAAATTGATTTTCTGCATGAATTACTTTCACATCTTCTCCACTGCGGAAGACTGGTGTTGCGAGTCCTACTGGGATTTCTGCATTTTTAATTATTTCATTTGCAAATTCAATAATTTCTTTTGTAGAACGATAACTTCTTGTCAATTCATAATAACCGGTTTCTTGGAATACTTCCTTAAAAGCATTCCAATCTTCAATTCCTTGGTAATCATAAATCGCTTGCGATAAATCACCTAATATAGTGAAAGAATTACCTAATGTAATTTCTTTTAATACATAAACTTGGAAAGGCGAAAAATCTTGCGCTTCATCAATAACAACGTGATGAAACTTCTGCCCGATTTCGATCCCTGTTATACGATGATGTATGTATATTAAAGCTGGTAAATCTTCTACACACACTTCTTTTTTACGACAACTCTTTTCTGTTTCTTTAACAAGTTCTTCAGGTAATACCTCAAGTATTTCTTTACTTTTTACTATTGAACTATACAGTGAAAGAGCACTCATTTTCGGCCAAAACTTCATATATGCGTTCAGTCTCTTAGTCGCTTCTTTTTTAAGTAATTTTTTCTCGTTTGTTTCCCCGAATTTTTTAAGTTCAATTTCAATCCAGCGCTTCATTCGTCCTACTAATCGTTCTCTTCTTTTCTGTAAAGGATAATGTTTATATTCAACTTGCATCCATTTTTTAACATCTTCTACTGGAATAATCGCTCTATCCCACGCCTCAAAATCTTTTGTCGGAACTAACTCATTTTCAAATTGGATCATTCTCTCTTCAATAAACGTCTTAAATTCCAACGTACCCTTTAATTTACCTAGCATTACCTTCTTTTCATCACGATTAATTGAAAATGCTTCTTTCAATTTTTTTTCTGTCTGCTTTAGTTTCACTGAATCATCTAACGTACGTAATGCCCAATCTGGAAACGTTGTTTGACTAATATTCCCTACACCTAATTCAGGAAGTACACTCGAAATATAGTCTAAAAACAGACTATTCGGTGCAAATACGATCATTCTTTCTGCTTCTAGTTGTTCACGATATTCATAAATTAAAAAAGCAAGGCGATGTAAAGCAATTGTTGTCTTTCCACTCCCTGCAACCCCTTGAATAAGTAATGGTAAATTTCTTTCCGCTCGAATAATATCATTTTGTTCCGATTGAATCGTTGAAACAATATCCTTTAGCTTATTATCTTTATTCTCACCTAATCGATATAGAAGAAAATCATCGGCATGTGATACATCCTCATTTCCTTTTACATATGTATCAACAACACGTTCAAGTTCTCTTTTTCGAATGGAAATGTTTCGTTTTAAATACACATCACCTTCTACTAACCCATCTGGTGATTGATAAAATGCTAATTCTTCTCCACCGGTAAATGAATAAAACATACTTGCGACAGGCGCCCGCCAATCAATAATGATTGGCTTCATCGTGTCCATATCCGAAACCCCTACTTTTCCGATATAAATCGGCATAACTTCTTCTTTTCCATCTTCCTGAAAATCTAACCTTCCAAAGTACGGCTCTTGCACACCAATACGTAAGTTTTGTCTATTAGACTCCCTCATACTTTCAAGAATTTGCTCTTTAAAATCTTCTCCATAATAAACTGGGATTTTTTCAAGCTTATCCAATTGCTCATCCATCGTATGTAAAGTATCCTTCATTTTTTGTAACTCATCTTCAAATATGTTGCTCATTTCGACGATTCCCTCCTGTCCGTTCTAATTTTTCAGTCGAAGTATCATTGTATTAAAAATCCAATCATAAAGTCAATAGTTTCCATTTAAATTTTCCGAAAAAACTTACTTTTCATCTTTCTAATTTAAAAAGAATATGCAACATCTAAATCACACACATACACATATAGTATAGTGATGCATGTAAAAGATACTTCTTTCTATTTGTCTCCTATTTAATTTATCTATTAAAAAACATTGTAAAAATTAAAGACTTTAATCAATGGGCGTTTTACTGCCCATAAATAGTAGGATAAATAAAAGTAAAGGAGGCTCTTCAAATGAATATTTTGAATCTATCTCAAGATTAAATATGCTTTTATCTGGCTGTATCCTTATGGTTTGTTGGTCAATTATGTATGTTGAAATATATAGACTTACAAAATCCGTCTGGCATGCGTTATCATGCATGCGATCGAGGATGCTGTTCCTACTGTTTTAGTTACCATAACAGGGATTATTCCCCTTACAAACAGTAGTGATTTTTGGTTAAATCCTATTAGCGGGGTCGCTGCTACTGTTTTATTTCTCGGAATTGGAATCGTACTAAGAACTATAAGAATAAAAAGAGAACGACAATTATTCACACAATAAAAAGCAGATAATGAATTCGTCATTATCTGCTTTCCAATTTTTAAAACTACCTTATTATATTTTTTGATACATAAGCCAGTCACCAGATTCTATCACTTTCTTTAACATCTTTTTATCTTGAGCGATATACACATATGCCTCAATTTCCCTATCAGCAACATATACTGTTTGCGTAATTCGATCATATAAATCAGTCTCCGCATTACCTGTATATTCTTCTAGTTCATCTAACTTACACAATATCTCATCATTTACTACATAAACTTCTCCATACACCTTTTCTTCAATCGAATAAGTCATGGCCGGATATCCTTCATTCGTATCAAATAATTTTCCATATGTCCAAGCTCTGTCTGCAATGCATGTTGCACCTAGCATATAATGAGCATTCGTTTGTCCTCTTCTTAACGTGCCATAAACGAAAACATGATACATAAATTCTTATCCCCTTTATATGTCTCTACTTTCTTATTTGTAAATAAGCACGAATCATAAAGTAACTCACTTCATTCGGAAGCTGTTCTTTAATAGATTTCAGACCACCCTCTGCATTTTGAACGGCAGTTTCAATAAGAGATTCATACTCTGATGGAACAAAACTTTGCCACTCTACTTCCATTCCATCCTCGTAGCAGCGAATTAAATGGTTTTCGATTGTTTGTCTTGATAAGTTGCGTTCTTTTGCAATCTCATTCAAATCAATACCTTGTTTATACATTTCATACGTTTCTAAATGAGAATTTGCGGACGCTTTTCCTGACTTTTTACGCTCTGAAACTACTTCTGTCTTAATCGTTTCAGCATAATTTGGATTTTCTTCAATAAAATGCTGAACTGCTTGTAAGAAGTGCGAGCCATATTTCACAAGTTTGTGTTCTCCGATACCTTTTACCGTCAACAATTCGGAATCACTTTGCGGCATTTTCACGCACATATCTTTCAATGTTTGGTCAGAGAAAATAACGAACGGAGGTACACCTTCTCCTTGTGCAATTTCTTTACGTACTTCACGAAGCACTTCAAATAAAGGATGGTCTTGAACAATTTGTCTTGTCTCTACTCGTTCTTTTCGTAAAACATTCTCTTTACCAAGTAATACTTCTTTCCCTTTTTCTGTTACTTTTAACGTCGGATAAGTGCCATGTTCAACTGCAATTAACTCATCTGAAATTAAAAACTCAATAAACTCACTGACCTCTTTTACACTACGGTTCGATAAAAGCCCATACGTTGGTAAAGTATGAAAATTAAATTCAATAACTTTCTTATTTTTCGACCCCGTTAATACTTGCGCTATCATTTGCTTTCCAAAGCGTTGGTTCGTTCTAATCATGCATGATAAAACCATTTGTGATTCCCTTGTCACATCGATGCTCTCGCGATTGTCTGTACAATTACCACAGCGTCCACAATCTTCTTTCGGTTCTTCTCCAAAGTATTGCAAAATGAATGATTGTAAACATTGTTCTGTATGACAGTAATCGGTCATATTTTGCAATTTTTCAAGTTCATTTGAAAAACGTGATTCTCCAGTTGATTGATCAATTAAAAAACGCTGTACTTGTACATCTTGAGAAGAATATAACAATATACATGTACTATCTAATCCGTCACGACCAGCACGTCCTGCTTCTTGATAGTAACTTTCCATATTTTTTGGAAGCTGATAATGAATTACGTAACGAATATTCGATTTATCAATACCCATCCCGAATGCAGATGTTGCTACCATTACACTTACTTCATCTCGTAAAAAGAGTTCTTGTTGCTCATTTCGATCACTATCACTCATACCAGCGTGATATTTTGATACAGAAACTCCTGCCTTCATTAAATCTTCATATAACTGATCGACTACTTTTCTAGTAGCTGCATAGATAATCCCAGATTCCTTTTGATTTTGACGAATATAATCCGCCAAATATGCATTTCGATCTTGCCCTTTAATGACAGAAAACGATAAGTTCTCACGCTCAAACGTTGTCATAATTGTATTTTCTTGATTAATTTCAAGTGTATTACAAATATCATCACGTACTTGCGGTGTTGCTGTTGCTGTTAATGCTAATACGAGCGGCTTTTCTGGAAGATAATCTAATATGCGATGTATATGTAAATAACTTGGACGGAAATCATGTCCCCACTGTGAAATACAGTGTGCTTCATCAATCGCAATCATAGGGATTTTCATATCGATAAGTTGGTCAACAAACTCCATCGAATCAAGACGCTCAGGCGCGACATAAAGTAATTTGTAATGTCCTTGTTTCGCTAATTGAATTCGCTGATTTGCTTCAGCAATAGAAATAGAACTATTAATATATGTAGCTGAAATGCCATTCTGTACCAATGTATCTACTTGATCCTTCATAAGTGATATTAAAGGAGATATAACCAACGTCGTTCCTTCAAATACTAATGCCGGAATTTGATAACAAATTGACTTACCGCCACCCGTTGGCATAATACAAACTGTATCTTTCCCATCTAGTACATTTTTAATTGTTTCATCTTGTCCTCTTCGAAACGAAGAATAACCAAAGTAGGACGCTAAAAGTTCTTGTGCTTTAGTAAACAAAAAAGAGTCACCTGCTTTTCTTTATCTTTCATCTACTCCTATTATATCATCTCTTATGCATCATGAAAGTGATGAATACATGACTAACAGCCTGCTTTTTCATTATTTTATGCTTCTTTACGTTTTTGAGAATGATTAGCAATTATAACGAATTTCAAAATAAATACACATTTTATTAATTCTCCTTGAATACTACTAATCTTATACATATGAATTCAGGGGGTTACTATATGAAGCACCGTAATATTAGTTCCATCAAACAGAAAACGGTATCGAACCAACTCCAATTCTCAAATAATGAAGCGTGGAAATATGAATCATACTATAAGTACCAGCCATTACTCTCTTATAAAAAGCTTTTACATTTTCTTTCTCAACTTTTTAGACGTTAATATATGCGCAAAAAAATGTATCATTCACAGAAGTTTTCTCAATATTAAACGTATAGACTTACTACAATTCAGTTGTTACCATATATAATAATCTGTTGGATAAATCCCTTAAGTTGACCTGCTTATATTAACAGGTCTTTTTCATGATTACATACTTCTGTGCACTTCAATCCCACTTCCAAGTCTTTTCTCCATTTTATAACTATATTTAAATCCCAACAGTTAATGATAATCATAAATTGTTGGGATTTAAATTGTTCACATATAATTATGCAATTCTTCTTTCTCAATACACAAAACACATTTTACTTGTTACTATAAAAGTACTCCAGATGAGTTTTTGCTCATCGACATTATCTAGTTAATGGGGCCTGCCGCGGGAAGCAGGTCCCTTTGACTTTATGACGGTACCAATTTCATTTGGACACATTTACCAGGTTTTTTCAAAAGAATTTTATGATAATATTACGTAGTCGAGTCCGACATCTCGGCAATACCCTTTTGAGGGGCTGCAACTTCCCTTGCAGCCCCTCTTTTACTTTATATTCATTTTATTCATATATACCACAACATCATTCATCGAATTTCTCCATTTCAAATTCCCTAAAAATAATCTAGGACACGTAACTAAAAATAAATATTTATCATACTTTGAGTTATACATGTTCAAAGGAGTGTTACTATTTATGTATTCTTATTGGCAATCGTATTACTCCCCCTACCATAACCCTTATGTAAACTATGATTTATCCGTACGTAACTACCGAATTAGTAAAAACGAGAATTTTTTAAAAGGGTATATGCGTTCTTTATGGGAACAACACGTCGCTTGGACGAGATTGGCTATTATAAGTATTATATTTAATTTACCAGATGTTAACGTTACTGTTGGACGGCTTCTACAAAACGCAACACACATGGGACTATCACTTGAACCATTTTACGGTGAGGATGCAGTGAAAAAATATAGTGCATTAATTAAAGATCACTTAGTAATTGCAGCGGATCTTGTTAAAGCTGCAAAAGCTGGTGATCAAAATGCAGCGGCCGCTATAGAGAAAAAATGGTACGCTAATGGTGATGAAATTACTGAATTTCTTAACAGTATTAACCCATATATTGATAAAGAAGAATTTAGAAAAATGTTTTATGAACATTTAGCACTAACGAAAGCAGAAGCACTTGCCTTCCTAAATAAGGATTATGAAGCAGGAGTAAAACTTTACGATAAAATTGAAAAAGAAGCATTAGAAATGGCCGACATGATAACAAACGCAATCGTAAAACAATTCCCGCAAGTATTTCAATAAAGTGAAACTTTAATCAGAGTAGGTTACTACTCATTAATACTGGATAAAAATAAGTCGATTTCCCAACATAAATCGACTTATTTTTATCCATGATATTTCACCTCTCCTCTTTACATTTAGCTTATATCGATATATTTTATTAATATCCGTTTTTTATAGGAGGAAATAGTTTGATTAACGCCATTGGTCTCGTTTTTATACTTACAAATAAACACGAGAAAAAAAAGAAAGTTTACCTAAATGAAAAATTTGCACTAATAGATATTATTGATTCTAAAGAAGTATTTGATGATGACGGGAATCCTTTAGTAGAACTAACATGTAAATACAGTATATATTTAGATGAAAAATATTACTGTAAATCTCTCGATGATTATACCGGACAAGTATTTCCTTTCTTAAGTGCAAAAATAGGAAAAGGTCTTCTAAGAAACTTAAACTACTACTTTTCTTACGTTGATGCCTATGATAAGAAACCACCAGTTAAAGAAATAAGACCACTTATGAAACAAGTAACGAACAGATAGCCAAAAATACAAAAAAAGAAAGCATCTAACTCTGGATGTTTTCTTTTTTATTGAAAACTCATTAACTTTCATCCTCTTCTAAAAGTATGTATCCAAGCATATTTTAAATTAAAAACATTGGAGGATTAGAGTGAATGAAATACTCAGAAACAATTATAAGCAAACGACTTCGAATACTTAAAATGACGGGTATGTTTTTCATGCTAGTGTTAATAGCATGGATTGGATATACAAAATTACTTTATGAAAACGGATTCCTTCAAGAAAAAAAGAATTCAGTAGAAGTAATGAATACTAGCATTACAGGAGAAATAGAGCAGCTTTTTCATATAAACTTGCAAGGTTATCGAAAAACAAGCCTTGATGCTGTTATAGAAGCAAGTAAAACCGATCCAAGCGAACTATCCCTAATTGAACTGGTCAACAAATCCTGCTCGCGAGATTGCATAGGCGAACCAGTAACATATGTAAACTCAAACAATGGATATATCTTTTATAAGGAATCTAATGGAACTAATGTAGCTATAACGGTTAAAAAGAAAGACACATGGGTAATTGTAAAGAAATCTGTTCAAGATGGATTATAATTCCCCCCAAAAAAGAGTACGTATCGTACTCTTTTTTATTATTAATCCCCTTCCTCTTCATCCCTACAATGACATTTCGGTTTTGTTTTACAATGACATTTTTCACACTCACATTTCGGTTTCTCTTTGCAACAACATTCGTGAAAATCTCTGCATTTACATCTACATCTCCCAAACATTAAATCATCCCAAAATTTATTGCAATTTCGGGAATGCGCACAATGACAAGTATTCCCCATGAATATACTTCCTCCTAAATAGAATTCATCATATTCTATGTTTGAAAGTATACAAAGGCTTGTATATTAGTCTATTTTCTCCATATCATAAGTAGAGTTAGAAGATTACATAAAAATTAGTCTTATCTCACATACTCATAGTACCACTTACGTGAATCTAACCAAGCTGTAAATTTATCGATATTTCCAGCCGGGTAACCATTCGTTATAGCATAACCAATGCCATCTTTCTGAACGACAATTTGTCCATCAATACCCACATCAACCATCGCTTGAGCCAAAGCTTGTAAATTACTAAATGCTACACCGCCAGTTTTTACTTTGAGCAAATCCACTGCACCTCCTCCAGTTTGTCCTGTAAGAGCAAATACAATAGAATTAGCGATTTTATCAACATTCCATTTTGCCATGTCGGATTCATTGTCAATAAACCCCAATTCTATAAGAATAGCAGGTGCTTTCGTCCCATTTAATACCGCTAAATCTGTACGCTGTTTCGCACCTCGATTACGCCATCCAATATCTTTTGCTAGTTGAGCTGAGATTTTAGCCGCCAAGTCTTTCTGATCATAATACAGAACCTCAACACCCTGTCCATTTCCATTGCTCGCATTAAGATGAAAAGAAATAACTAAATCCACAGCATGGGAATTGCTTTTACGAATAATATTAATTAAATTTTGTGATTGAGTTGTCCCTACCTCGTCCGTATCGTCATAAACCGTGTGTCCCAAGGCTCTTAACTTAGCCGCCACAGCATCTTTAACTTGCCTATCCAGAACGTGTTCTCTCCGATTCCCAAAATTAGCACCTTGAACAATACTATTGTGTCCTCCGTGCAAACTATATCTGGCCATTATTCATCAACATCTCCTTTCTTAATATCCTATTCAAAACTTGTCTCATTGCTATTCCCACTTACAATCTTAACTGCACCAATACGTCATACATTTTCTAAAAGTGAAGGCAATTCGTTTTCGATTAAAAAAAGAGATGTCACTTCACAAATCGGATTCTTTATTCTCTAAATTGTATTAACTTGAATGGTAACACGAACAAAAAAGCATCACCTTTTTGGCGATGCTTAAAAACTCTATTTTACTTTTAGTTCCCTAAATAAAGTTTAAGATCATGGTGACCGAAACTATACCTATATTTCCGCCTCCTCCTTCACTGCCTCTTTTAACCTCTGCAACATATACCCAATTCCTTTACACCCCTCTAGCGGATATGTAATCATTTCTTCTGGATATAACTTTGTCACTACTTTTTTATGCTTCTTCCCTGCTAGTAAGACGATTTCGTCAAACTGTAGTAAACTTTTATCTACCATCTGTTTTTGTAATTTCTCTATACTTATTACCTCATCGCTTTTTGAATCAAATGCAAGATCATAGTTTTTTAATACAATATCATTTGGCCTTAAAAATCCATGTTTCGCTGATAATATAACCCAGTTTTCGAAAAACATGGATGCGTACGCCTGACATGCTTTTCCGAACGGACTAATATATACATCTTTTGCTTCCATCGGTCCGTAGTTTGAATGCTTATCCCAAATTTTCTTTTTTCCACATGGAATTATACATAGCCTTTTCATATATATTTCTACTCCCTTAACTTCAATAAATAAAATCCATTATTTTGTACATTTTTCTCTCGAAATACTATATAATAATTCTGAAAGTTTTAATTACACATTTTACCATATAAGTACTATGGATCACTCTCAATGTAAATATTATAATACCATAAAAATTTTTCTTTTTTTCTTCAAAATAATAAAAATAAATTGCAATATTATGATTCATGAATAAAGTTAAAAAGGAGGTTCGTAAAAATGAAAAATATTATCCCTGCACTATTAGTCTATTTTATCGTTTGCGTTATTTCCGTTATCATCCCAGCATCTGAAGGCTACAATTATGTCGGCTGGAAGTTATTTGTTGGGCAAGTGTATGCGATACCTATTTTCTTCATTACTGCGATAATCACATTTTATATAAACAAGAAAAAATCTTACGAATAAACAATTATAAGGATAGCTAACGCTATCCTTATTTTAATTCGTTAATCAAATCTAAAATAGCCCTTGCAGTACTTTGTATCCTTTCTTCCGAAAAGTCAAACGCAACACCTGTATTTTTATATATTTCCTGTATAGATAAATTCCAATCTGAACTCGCTCCCTCTTTAAAGAAAGTAATCGCTTGTTCCGGATTCTCTCGATAAATTTGAAACAATTGAATCGCTCCTATTTGCGCAATTGCATATTCAATTTTATAAAAAGGAAACTGAACAAAGTGAAATGACTCGAACCAACTAGAACCAATTTCATTCTCTACTCCTGCAATATCAACTGATGAATATTGATACCTTTTACATAGTTCAATATATTTCTCATTTCGCTCTTCTGGTGAATGATTTGGATTTGTATAAAGCCAGTGCTGGAATACATCTCCTGAAACTGACGATATTAATAACGATAAAGTACGATATAATTGAACTCGCTGTACTTCTTTATAATCATCCTCTTGCGTATAAAAAATAGTAAGCTTATCCATTAATAATAACTCCAGGCTAAGGGAATAAAGTTCCGCCACCTCTTCACGAAGGTATCTTTCCTGCATACTACTTTCATTGTTAAATTGTTTATAAAAATGTAATGCATGCCCCAATTCATGTATTAATGCATGAATTGCATAAAATGAAGGACTAAAATTAGAATAAATAAAAACGTCTTTACTATGAGGTAAGGTAAAGCAAGCAGCTCCTGATGCTTTATTTTTCCGTTCTTGTACGTCAATTAATCCCGCTTCCCTTATATGAGTAAATTCCTCATGAAAACATGAATCTGTCTTCCGAAACATTTCTTCAACCCCATCCAATAAATCAATGTAATTTTCAAATGAGGATTTTTGCAAATTACAAGGAGCAAGATCCCAAGGACGATACGTTTTTACATCAAGATTCTTTTTAAAAAGACTTCCTAACTGTTTCCAAATTGGTACAACACACTTTTCTATCGACTCATGAAACTTATAACAATCTTCAATACTGTAATCTCTATTTTTTTGTTTAAAGGCATACTCACTATAATTATTAAACCCTGCATTTAAAGCCATCTGATTCCGCAATTGTACGAGTTCCTTCATAATACAATCTATTTCTATTTTTACTATACTTCTTGCTTCGCATAAAGCGTACCAAGCTTTTTCACGAATAGCTCTATTTGGGTTATCTATCCTTGCTTTTACGTATGCAGACGTCTTTTGCTCGCCTTCCCAATTAATAGATATGTTAGACATTATTTCTCTATATTTCGTAATAAGTTCTTGCTCTTTAACGGAAATCGCTATGTTCTTTTCATTAAACATTTCACTCTTCACAAATCTTGCTTTTTTCATAAATCCATATTTCTGCTCATCTAATAAATCAAAAAACGGACAATCTCTAAATTTCTGGTCAAATTTTGCATTGTATCTTTTTAAAAGTGGCTGAATTTCATTTTGGTTATACATATGTATATCACGTATATTACTATCTTTTGTATCTCTATACATAGCGATTAAATTGATCGTTAACTCTTCTTCTATTTCTGCGTTTAAACGCAGCTCCTCCGAAAGCCAGCTCTCTAATTCTGAAACCGACGTAATATTTCGCTCTAAAAGTGACTGTAATTTACTCTCCAAATCATTCAACATACACAATCCTCCCGTTTTTAATTTTCTGTTTTTTAGAGATAAAAAAGGACAAGTAGCCAATCTGACTACTTGTCCTTGCTGTTTATGTGTACTCAATAAAATTAAGCTTGGAATGCTTCTGTTAATACTGGTACGATTTGTTTTTTACGAGATACAACACCTTTTAAAGTAGCTGTGTTGTTTTCTAGTGATACGTTGTATGCTTTCTCAACAACGTTTGCTGCTTTACCGATCGCAAGACCGACAGAATCGTTAGTTAAGATATCAGTTACAACGAATAAGAATAGGTCTAAACCTTTCTCTTCTACTACTGCAGAGATTACTTTTTCAAGTTCCGCTTGGTGTACAAGAACGTCGTTTGTATCAACAGCGTTTACTTGTGCGATTTCAACTTTCGCATTACCCATTTGGAATTCTTTAGCGTCAAGAGAGATTAATTGCTCCATTGTTTTTCCGCTTAAGTCAGCACCAGCTTTTAACATTTCTAAGCCGTAGCTATCAGCATCTACACCAGCGATTTCCGCTAATTCACGAGCAGCTGCTACGTCTTGTTCTGTGCAAGTTGGAGATTTGAATAGTAAAGAATCTGAAATAATTGCAGATAACATTAAACCTGCAACTTCTTTACGAATTGTAACGCCATTTTCTTTGTACATTTTGTTTAAGATTGTAGCTGTACATCCAACTGGCTCACAACGATAGTATATAGGATCGCTTGTTTCAAAGTTAGCAATACGGTGATGGTCAATAACTTCTAACACACGAACTGATTCGATATCGTTAGCACTTTGTTGACGCTCGTTATGGTCAACTAAAATAACGTTGTCCACTTCGCTTGCTACTGTCTCAACAAAACGCGGTCCTTCTACTTTAAAATAGTCTAACGCAAATTGAGTTTCACCGCTGATTTCGCCTAAACGTACAGGCTCAGCATTCATTCCTAATTCTTTTTTCAATTCTGCATAAGCAATTGCAGAACAAATTGCATCTGTATCTGGGTTTTTATGCCCGAAAACTAGTACTTTTTCCATGTTTTCCACCTCTTCATGAAAAGGATATCTTAAAGAAGCAAATATGACAATATTTAAAGCATATTTTTTTATAAATAATTGTACTTTCTTCTATATTTTTCATCATTTTCATAAAAAAAATCATCTAAAATGAATTAGATGATCGAAATATATGTTTCAATTAAAATAGTGTAGGAGTTTGCACTACGTTGTTAAAAGCGAAATTTGAAGCTAAGCCATTATTCACAAGGTTTACATCTATAACTTGATAAAACGCATTTCCAGTGTCTGCAATTTCCCAAACAGCTAAAATAAGATGGTATCCACTACGGTCAGTTGGTACATTTGCTTCGTGCGTTACTGTTGTCCCTGGTCTAGCTCCACCGTCATTTTTCACATAGAATGGCACTAAATCTAAATCTGATCGCGTTAAAGGTTTATTTGGATTCCAACCTTTTTTCGTAATATAATATTTCCACTCTTTTGTACTATGAGGAGCCGTTAGTTTCCACTTGAATGTATTCGTTCCGCCATTTAACGTAACTTTCTTCCACCTATCTACAGTTTGAACATCTAAAGCGGGAAAATGACCAGCCCCTGCAATTTGTCCATCAGAAGGTTCGAGTTGCGGAAATCCACCTATCCCTTCTACACTTTGTGGTTCATATTGAATCGGTCCACAATTTACATTTACCCCTTGCTTACATAAATAAGATCGGCTCGCTGGTGATTCTACATATCCATGAGCTGAAGCCTTTTCTGAAAATCCAAATGTTAATAATCCCGTAAGTAATACGCCACCACTTAAAATAACTTTCTTCATCTTTTGTAAACTATTCTTTTTCATTCTTTCATCCCCTTCCAATAATAAAGCGAAAATAACTATAGTTGCCTAGTCATCTTCTCTACATTTATTATAAGACGAGAATCATTACTAAAAGAACCCTCTAAAAACTTTCTCAAATTCATTTAGTGCGTTAATTAGATTATAATTAACTATTTTAACACCGCCAGAAAAATATAGACGGTGTTAAAATAGTTTCTTATTATTCAGTATGATAACCTTTTAATCACAATTTATATGCATTTATAATAAAGAACCGTAGCATCTAACTTTCCATTCGGAGAAATTGCATACCCTGGTATTGTTCCAACTTCTTGGTAGTCTAGTGATTTGTACAATTTATTGGAAGGATCTCCTTCTCTAGTATCTAATACTAAAAGAGACCTGTTTTCTTGCTTTGCTCGTTCCTCTGCTTTTTGCATAAGCGATCGTCCAATACCGTTACGTCTAAAGTTTGGATGAGTCATTAATTTACAAATCTCGGCTCTATGAATTCCGTTAGGCTTTGTAACTAATTGTAATTGAATACTCCCTGCTACTTCGTTGTTTATTTTAGCCACATACAATATCACTTCTGGCGCTAATACTGTTTGCCAATACTTTGTTGCGTCTTTTTGTTCCAGTGGAGGCAAAAAACCAATTGATGCCCCATCATTTACAACCATTTTCAAAAGTTTCGAAAGTTCTTCCATATCATTTTCTAGTTTCTTAATTTCTTCAATTACTAAATTTCGCATTACTTTTCCCCCTTTTGTTTCATTGTAACAATTTTTAAAGAAGGAATAATGAAATAATAAGATGAATTTATATTAAGATATGATTTTTTTTGAAAGGATAACGATATGAAATATATATTAGATAGAACGTACGCAAAAGAATTACTCGAATGGGCATATGAACAAAACCCGGGCCCTTGGTTTGAACATTCACTACATGTTGCTCATGCAACTGAAAACATAATTATAGAACTTATAAAAAAAGGGTACAAGCTAGATGCTGACATAGCATATAACGCTGCCCTTTTGCATGATATCGGAAGATACAAAGGTTTTACCAAATCGGTCATTCATTCCTATGATGGTTATATGTATATGAATGATTTAGGATATACAGGAAACGCTGTTATTTGTGTGACACACTCATTCCCATGCAAAAATGAACATATAGATATCGCAGCGGAGTGGAGTCTCGTTCCTGACCATATGAGAAGCCGGTTAGTTGAAATATTAAATGAACATTGTAACTACGACTTATACAATAAAGTAATTACTCTTTGTGACGCTCTTGCTGACGCAGATGGCTTTACTACGCTGGAAAGAAGATTAATTTCCGTTGGTTTGCGTCATGGTACAACATCTCATACATCTTTACATTGGAAAGGGTTTTATGCGATTAAGAAAGAATTAGAAGCTTTAATCGGTAAGAGTATATACAAAGTTCTTCCTGATGTAGGAAAATCTATTTATGAAGATATAGAATATTAAATTGAATACAAATTGAAAACGATAAAAATTGAACCCATCCTAGATAATTTTTATACTCAAATTTAATTTCACATAAAAAACGTTTTAAACATAAAGTTTAAAACGTTTTTTATTCAATGCTTTTGATTTTTCAGTTCTGTTAAACACTCTTGCACTAAAGTTACCGCTTGACTCATCGCAGCTCCGCCAGCAAATGCTGCTGAAACACCACATGCTTCCAAAATCTCTTTATCCGAACATCCTTGATCAAGACAACCTTTTGTATGATAAATTGTACAATACTCATCTTGCGTTGCTAAACTAATTCCTAATGCAATAAGTTGTTTTTCTCTTTTTGTTAAAGCACCCTCTTGAAAACAAGCTTGCGTGAACGCATTATATGTCTCAGCGATTTCAGGAATTTGATTTGTAAAACTACCTATACCTTCTTTATAATGATGTAGAATATCATTTATCGAACTATGTTGCTCATGTTCCATCTTATTCCCTCCAGTCATATTATCCATACCTATTGTAGTATGCGATGAAATGGAGGCAATATACCTTCTTTTAAATTGAGAATTTTCAGTTAATTTACGTTATAATTTTAAATTATCATCTACAATAACTTTTTCTCTAGAACTTTTTCTTTCAACCTCTTTACTTCTTTCTTCCCAAAATGTTAATCCTTCAATCCCCACATTTTTAGGATTAAATACTGGATCTTTCCCTTCTTTTTTCTGCGTTTCATAGTCTTTTAACACTTTTAATGCGATTTTACTTAATAATAGAATCGCGATTAAGTTTAACCATGCCATACTACCGATTCCTAAATCTCCGAGATTCCATAAAAGCGACGCTGATTCAACACTACCGATGTAAACCATAATTAAAAATCCAAATTTTAAAACTGGTTTTAACCAGCCATACTTCAATTGACGATCTAAATAAGTAAGTGTCGTTTCAGCGATATAGTAATAAGCGAGTAACGTTGTAAATGCAAAAAAGAAAATTGCAATTGAAATAAATATTGGACCAAACCCTGTCATCACAGTTTCAACTGCTTGTTGCGTATAAATTGGACCTGCTTCCACATTTCCTATGTTTTTTACAATAGCGCTTTTCCCTTCAGGTATAACATTATACATACCTGTAATTAATATCATAAGAGCTGTCGCTGTACATACGACAATTGTATCGATATATACGGAAAATGCTTGAACTAATCCTTGTTTTGCAGGATGCGATACTTCAGCAGCAGCCGAACTATACGTCGCTTCTCCGACACCAGCAACGTTTGAAAATACAGCACGTTTTACACCCCATGCAATAGCTGCACCAACAATTCCACCAAACATTTCATTTACACCAAATGCGCTAGAGAAAATTAAAGCAAACATACTTGGAATCTCCGTTACATTCGCAATTAATATGATACATGTAACAATTACATAACCAATTGCCATAAATGGAACAAGCATTTGAGAAACGCCAGCAATTCTCTTTACACCACCAAAAATAATTGCTGCTAGTAACACGACTAAAAATATACCAGTTATATATTTGTTAATACCATTAGAGTTTTCGAATCCAACTGCGATACTACTAGATTGAATACCTGGTAATAACATGCCATATGAAAGTGTTACAACTACCGCTACAATGACTGCAAACCATTTCATTTTTAAACCTTTCTCAATGAAATATGGAGTACCGCCGCGATATTCATTCCCTACTTTACTTTTGTATACTTGAGATAATGTTGATTCAACAAACGCACTCGCTGCCCCTAACAAAGCCATTACCCACATCCAAAATACAGCTCCAGGCCCGCCGAAAGCGATCGCTGTCGCTACCCCTGCGATATTACCAATTCCAACTCTTCCTGATAAGGCTAAACAAAATGCCTGAAAAGATGATATTCCCGTCTCGGAACTCTTTCCTTCAAATAATAGTTTAATCATCTCTTTAAAATAACGAATTTGCAAAAAACGTGTTGCAATCGTGAAATATACGCCTGCCCCTAATGCAAAAACAACTAAACCGATACTCCACACTTGCCCTACTAACCATTCTACTAAATTCTCCATCCAAATCCCCCTTATCATTCTTTGGAAAAGCAATTTTGTATATAAGAAAACGGACAACTATTATCAAACTTTCTAGTTGTCCGCATCTTTCATTATTTCATCCCTCAATTTTTGTCAGTAAAACGCCCTATTACTTTATATTTACCCAAACACTTTTCACTTCTGTATAATTGTCAAGCGCATATGAACCTAATTCGCGGCCAATACCAGATTGTTTGTATCCACCAAATGGTGCAGCTGCATTTTCTAAGTTATAATCATTAATCCACACTGTTCCTGCTTTTAATTTATTTGCCACTTGATGACCCGTTTTGATATTTTGCGTCCATACACCCGCAGCAAGGCCATAGGATGAGTTGTTCGCTCGTTCAATTACTTCTTCTGTCGAATCAAATGGAAGTACAACAACAACTGGTCCAAATATTTCTTCCTTAACGATTGTCATATCGTCTGTAACGTCTGTGAATACAGTTGGCTTAACGAAATAACCTTTTTCAAGCGCACGTTCGCCACCAGCCGCAACTGTAGCACCTTCTTTCTTCCCTTGGTCAATGTAATGTAACACACGCTCTTGTTGTTTCTTGGATACGAGTGGACCCATTTCCGTTCCTTTCTCCATACCTGCTCCAAGTTTTACGTTGTTCGCCATTTTCACAAGTGCATCTACTACAGTTTCATAATGTTTACGATGAACAAATACACGTGATCCTGCGCTACAATTTTGACCGTGATTATACATAATACCTTGGAATGCACCATTAATTGCTTCTTCCAAGTCCGCATCTTCGAAAATGATATTTGGTGATTTGCCGCCAAGCTCTAACGTTACATGCTTAATCATTTCTGCAGACTGACGCATAATATACTTTCCTGTAACAGTAGATCCTGTAAAAGCAACTTTATCAATGTCATGATGATTTACAATTGCTGCTCCTGCTTCAGGACCAAAGCCTGGTACAAAGTTTACAACACCGTTTGGAAATCCAGCCTCTTTAAAGAGTTTTGCTGTATATAGTAAGGATAAAGGTGTTTGCTCTGCTGGTTTTAATACGATCGTACAACCTGTCGCCAGTGCAGCTCCCATTTTCCAAGAAGACATAACGAGCGGAAAGTTCCACGGAATAATCTGACCTACAACACCTACAGGTTCATGTCTCGTGTAATTTAAGTAATCTTTTGAAATTGGGATTGTTTGCCCAATAATTTTTGTAGCCCATCCTGCGTAATAACGATAATTTTCTACAGTCGCTGAAAT
Organism: Bacillus sp. ME78; assembly: GCF_903970865.1. NCBI lineage: Bacteria > Bacillati > Bacillota > Bacilli > Caryophanales > Bacillaceae > Bacillus > Bacillus sp. ME78. The sequence goes on along the minus strand of NZ_CAJCKK010000035.1, from coordinate 19,835 downwards.
ATCATCATCAAGTGCTACTTGATATGGCTTTCCATTATCTAAAGCTTCTAGTTGCGCTAATTCTTCTCTATGTTCTTCAATTAAATCTGCTAATTTATAAATAAGATGCGCTCTTTCAGCAGTAGTCATTTCTGCCCACGGACCAGATTTAAATGCAGATCTTGCTGCTTTTACTGCAGCATCAATATCCTCTTCTTGCGCTTCACATACGACTGCTAGAACATCTTCTGTTGCTGGATTGTATGTTTCAAACGTCTTTCCGCCAATAGCAGAAACAAATTCGCCATTAATAAACATTTTAATTTCTTCATTTAAAAACGCTTCCACTTTTGGTTTCAGCTCAATATTTGTCTTTAACATTATGTTCTCCTCCTTATTTAAACAGCTGCATGAGCTGCAATATTTGATAAAATCGTTTGAAGCTTTTGATCTTCGTCAACAGTTAATCCTAGTCTTGGATAGCGAGAAGGTCCTCCCGCTTGCCCATGTAATTCCATGGAACGTTTAACGATTTGAACATATTTCCCTGATCCTTCAAGAAACTCGCAAAGTGGTAAAATAGCATCGTTTATTTCCCACGCCTTTTCTAATTCACCATTTTGAAAATGCTCATACATTTTTGTAACGAGACCAGGAACGATATTTCCTGCTACTGAAACCCATCCCGAAGCACCAACTAAATATGATTCCATAACTAAATCTTCAGAACCACAGAAGACTTGGAAAGCCCCTTCACTTTGTCTAACTAAATCTCTCACTTTTCGAATATCTCCGCTAGATTCTTTAATATGTGTAACATTTTCACACTCTTTTCCAATACGGAGCATTAGCTCTGTACTCATATCGACACCAGAAGTAAATGGGTTATTGTATAGCATAATTGGTATATTTACAGAGTTTGAGATTTCTTTAAAATGAAAATAAATCTCCTCTTCCTTCGGTTTACAATAGTAAGAGTTTATAATTAATGCACAATCCGCTCCGTGCGCTTCTGCATGTTTCGTATATTCAATTGTTTCTTTTGTGGTCTCTGCTGCAGTTCCAACAATGACTGGAATACGGCCATCAATTTCTTTCAACACAGTTTCTACCATTTTAAATCGTTCTTCTTTTGATAAACTTACAAACTCTCCTGTACTTCCATTAATGATAATACCTGCAACCTTTTGTTCGATAAAGTAATTTACATTTTGTTTTACCCCATCCCAATTAATTTCCTGAAATTCATCCATCGGTGTTATTAATACTGGAAATGCCCCTTTAATTTTTTGCATATTTATCTCTCCCTATCACATTTTATTTTAATAAGAATCCTGCCGGAAACGGATCCGTAGGGTCTAATAGAAACGTCTGCATCCCTGTAATAAATCCTCTACTTTCAAAACGGAAAATGTATCCTAGTTCCTCCTTCTTCACTTTTTCCACAGTTATAAAACTATTAAATATACTTTCATTTTTAAAAGGTTTATCCGCCATATAATCATTTTTAAATAATGCATGAACATAGGAAACGATAGTAGAAACAAAACCTGGCGAACGTACGATAAAGTTATCTTCATGAAATGTAATCGACTTTATATGGTTCTTTTCTTTTTGCGAAGGATCTACTAAAATAAGCCTTTTTATTAGCGACTGTTTTTGTATAGCCTGCAGTGTAGCTTCTCCCCATCTTTTCAATTCTGAAATGTTTTCAACACGAATTTCTGGCGAATACGCACCTTTTTCTACAACTGCATATACTTTATCTGCTTGTATGAGAGAATAACTTACATTACCAACCTGTAAATTTTCCTCAATCAAATAGCAAAGTTTGCTTTCAAACGAAACAGATATAACTTCATCATTCTCTACATACGCATGAACTAAAAATATTCCAGATAACGTTTCAATTTTGTATTGATTGGACTCTCTCTTTTTTAAATACCCACTTTCGAGTAACATCGTTATTACCGCAACAATGCCCCCATAATGAAGCGGAATCGAACCTTCATGATTAAAAAATAATACAGCTGCATCCACTTCATTATGGATAGATGGAACGACAATACACCCATTCAAACCGATAAAACCACGTGGTTCATTTAATAAAAGCTTCATCTCTTCTGCTAATTCACCTGAAAATTGTTCATTTAATTGCTCCAAACTGTAGTAGTATTTGCATGGTACGTCTTTCATTACACGAAATGCCTCGCCATTTACATGTACGTCTACTGCTGTATACATTTTTTGAATGTTCATTTTATATCCTCCGTTTCATGTTCCATCGGCGGAATTAGCAAAAATCCTTCTTTGAGTGGATCCATTTCATTGTAAAAAAATTTATGCATACCCATAAGCCAAGCTGATCCCGTAATTTTCGTTATGACAGCTTCAATATTTTCAACATGTGTCGTATTCACGACATATCCTTTAAATAAAGAACCAACGATACTCTCATGAATGAACTCTTCACCAATTTTGATTTCTTTCTGAGCGTATAATACAGCTAGCTTCGCAGATGTTCCTGTACCGCATGGGGATCGATCTATTCCGCCTGGTGGTACAACAACTGTATTTTTCACATGCGCACATTCATGAGTAGCATCTGTATAAAATTCAACATGTGTTAATCCTCTAATAAACGAATACTTTGGATGAATGATTTCAAACTTCTCATTAATTGTGTTTCTTATATGAATCGCCTTATCGATGATTGTAGATGCATTTTCTGGTACTAATTCTAGGCCTACTGAATTCGCATCAATAATGGCATAAAAATTCCCTCCATACGCAATATCAGCCTCTACAGTTCCAATGTCTTTGACGTGTACAGTAATATTTTTCAATAAAAAAGCTGGTATGTTACAGAAAGATACCTCTTTTGCTTTTCCATCTTGAACAGCAATATCTACTTCCACTAAGCCAGCCGGTGTATCTAGTTTTAAAGAAGTAATCGGTTCAACTACTGGAATTAAACCTGATTCAACTAACGCTGTACATACACCGATTGTATCGTGACCGCACATCGGTAAGTATCCACCTGTCTCTATGTATATAACACCTATATCAGCCTCAGGATGACATGGGTCTGTTAATAATGCCCCTGACATTACATCATGACCACGCGGTTCATTCATTAACAATTTTCGAATCCAATCATATTCCTTTTTCATATGTAACATCTTCTCTGCCATCGTCTCTCCAATCAACTTTGGAAGTCCGCTAATTAATGTCCTCGTTGGATTCCCGCCCGTATGTGTATCAATAGTCGTAAAGACTCTTTGTGACCTCATCCGTTTAACACCCTTTCTGTAAAACGACTCAAACGAAGTGGTTCAATAGGAATAATTGTCTCTTTTTCATTTAATAACTCTTCAATTACTTTCCCAGTAACTGCTGCAAGACTAATCCCATCCCCTTCATGTCCAGCGGCAATGAAATAATTCGGAATATGTTCCACTCGTGAAATAATCGGTAAATGATCTTCTGTCCACGGACGTAAACCAGCGTAAGAACGAATTACCATCATATCTGCCATTTTCGGATAAAAGCGAATCGCTCTATTTGCGATACATTTAATGACTTCATTGTTTATTCTCGTATGAAACCCTACAAATTCACGACTACTTCCAATTAAGAAATTTTGACTTTCAGTAGGCTCAAATACGAGCGCAACCCCGTATTTTTCAGTTAAAGCATCTACTTTTCTTTTTCCGCCAAATTTAGAAATTAAATAACCGAATTCCATTACTTTACGGCATCCTACATGTTGTTGCCTTGATGCTACTATAATATGCCCTTTTCTCGGTTCAATTGGTATATTTACATTTAACATCTGACCAATCTTAGGAGCCCACACACCGGCTGCATTTACAACTTGTTTTGCTGTAAAAGTACCATTCGTAGTTTTTACAACAAATGAACCATTCGTCTCTATTTTCATACTCTTTACTTCGGTCTGCTTAAAGGCTTTTGCGCCAAACTTTTGTGCCTCTGACAGAAGCGAGAAAGCAAGGAGATATGGATTCACAGTTGAATCCGTCGCACATTCTAAACCGCCTAATAAATCATCAGCAAAAAAAGGCGACTCTTCTCTTATATCTTGCCTATCAAGCATTCGAAACGGTAATCCAGCTTCTTTTTGCCGATCTACCCATTGTTGCGCAGCCTCCATCTCTTCGTCTGACTCACATACGAGAATACTTCCTGGTGCCCTATATTCAAATGAATGCTCTAATTTTTCACTTAAATCAGTTACTAATTTTTGACTTACTAAAGACATTTGACTATCAAATCCCGGATCTTTATCAATGGCCAAAATATTCCCATCACACCGTGAAGACGTCCCGCTGACAAATTCTCCTTTTTCAATGATTGTTACGTCTCTTCCGTATTTTGAAGTGTAATAAGCGATAGAACACCCTATTATTCCACCACCTATAATTAAAACGTCGCAGTGCCTCACAATATACTCCTCCTTTCCCTAAACCTCTCACTTTCTTTTATGCAATTGACGTGCCAATTTTTCATATATACAATTTCCATAAACAATATTTTTATTTGTAAAAATAATTTAAATTTACAGTAAATAGGTGTATTATTTTTTTATCACTGTCAAAATTTTTATACATAACAGGAGGGCATTATGGCATTTTCATTTCCGACTATACAAGAGTTTTTGGAACGTGTTTTAATCGATCATACATGTAGCCTTAATCACATTAAGCAAGTAAACGAAAGGTTTTATTATCTCCCTTCTACTACAGATGAATATAATTGCGCCATTATTTATGTAGATGACTCATTCACTGCACTAATTGACGCTTTTTCTTATGAATTAGCTGTTATCATCCTTAACGAAAACGATGAGCCGATATGCTGTATAACTTCTCAGCAAATGATTCCATTTCTTTATAAGTCCTACAATGAACTACAGGCATTTTATGACACCGTAATACAAACAACTGACTCTTCTGTTACAGTCATTGATAGTAAAGAATGCGTTCGAACTTGGACAGATGGTGCTGAAAAAATATTTTCAGTCAACCATAATGAAATTATTGGGCAACCGATTACTCGTTTTTTTGATTATAAAGACTTGGAAATTTTACAATCTTTACATGATGGAAAAAGTATAGTCGCTCAGTTCCATCAGCCTCGTCCCGATTTATTCGTATTAATTAATTCAAATCCAGTTTATTGTAATGATGAAATTATAGGAGCAGTCGTTTCAGAAACAGATGTTACAAATCAAGTCGCTTTAAATGAAAAACTATTTAATATGTCACATGAAATGCACCGTTTAGAACAAGAAGTGGCAAAGTATAAAGATGAATCCGATCCATTCCTTGCGATGAATGGGAAAAGTCCTGTTATACAAAGAACGATACAATTAGCTAGAAAAGTTTGTTCGGTGAAATCAACTGTTTTAATACTTGGGGAAAGCGGAGTTGGAAAAGAAGTATTTGCGAAAGCAATTCATGAAGCAAGTGAAGCAGCGAAGGCGCCTTTCATTTCGATTAACTGCGGGGCAATTCCAGAAGCGTTATTTGAAAGTGAATTATTCGGTTACGAGCGTGGGGCGTTTTCTGGAGCTAATAGTAAAGGGAAAAAAGGTAAAATTGAACTCGCACAAGGCGGTACTTTATTCCTCGATGAGATTGGCGAAATGCCGCTCGATATGCAAGTAAAACTGTTACGTGTACTACAAGAACGAAAGTATTACCGAGTTGGCGGAGAAAAAGAAATTAATATTGATTTCCGCATTATCGCTGCTACAAATCGGGATTTACAAGAAGAAATGAGAAAAGGAACTTTCCGAGAAGATTTATATTATCGTTTAAATGTAGTTAGCCTGCATATTCCACCGCTGCGTGAAAGACGAGAGGATATTATCGAACTCACATACTCATTCTTAAACGATTTTTCGATCAACTATAACCGACCAATTCGTGACCTACCTTCAAGCATTATGCATGAACTGCTTCATTACAATTGGCCAGGTAATATTCGCGAACTTCGAAACGTTGTTGAACGACTTGTGGTATTCGCAACAGACGGAATTATAAAACAAGAATATTTACCATTTCATACGACTGAAACTTTAGACAACCATACAGCTCATTCCCTATTACTCAGCAACAATAATACAATCCTTTCTTTACAAGAAGAGATGGATGAGCATGAGAAAAAAGTTATTGAAAGGGCTTTACGAATTTTAAATGGGAATAAATTAGAATGTGCAAAACAACTTGGCGTAACAAGGGCTACTTTATATAACCGTTTAAAAAAACTTGGACTTCAATAAAGAAGCAGTATGCACCGATTAGGCGTTTACAGGTAGCTCTCTCTCTCCCTCCTCTATATTGGCATGATTTTTGCATATATAATTTGTGCAAACCGAACTAGAGGAGGAATACACATGACCAATAAAAACAACTTAATCGTTTGTCGTTGTGAAGAGGTTACATACGGACAACTTCAATCGACAATTGCTGAATATAACTGCTCGGCAAGAGAATTAAAACTAAGAACACGTGCTGGCATGGGATTTTGCGGTGGTCGCACATGCAGAATAATGATAGATCGAATGATTGAAAATGCGAATCCTGACGTAACTCTTAATGAACTACCGTTAAAATATCAACCACCAATACGTGCAGTTACTTTTGGATCGGTAGGTGAAAGTAAATGAGTAGAATTACACATCACCCTATTTTAGGTACTTTACAAAGTAGTGAGCGTATTACTTTTCAATTTAACGGTCATCAATACGAAGCATATGAACATGAAACGATAGCTGCTGCCCTGTTAGCAAATGAAATACGGACATTAAGAGTTCATGAAGATAGCGGGACACCGCGAGGTATTTATTGTAATATCGGGCACTGTTCTGAATGCCGCGTGACAGTAAATAATCAAACAAATGTACGCGCATGCTTAACTGTTGTAGAAGAAAACATGGTTGTTGAAAGCGGGAAACAGCATCCAAATATCGTGAGAGAGATGGTGAAAAAACGATGAGTGATGTAATTATCATTGGTGCAGGACCAGCGGGATTATCTGCTTCTATCTCTTGTGCTCGTTTCGGACTAAAAGTGCTCGTTATTGATGAATTTATGAAGCCGGGCGGGAGATTGTTAGGACAGTTGCATCAAGAGCCTACTGGAGAATGGTGGAACGGAATAGAAGAATCGAAGCGACTTCATGAAGAAGCAGAATCACTTTCAGTACATATTAGGTGCGGTGTTTCGGTCTATAATTTAGATAAAGATGAAAACAATTGGTTTGTACATACTAATATCGGTACGTTAGAAGCACCGTTCGTACTACTTGCTACTGGTGCTGCGGAATATTCTATTCCCCTTCCAGGCTGGACACTTCCAGGAGTGATGTCAATTGGAGCAGCTCAAGTTATGACAAATGTTCATCGCGTGCAAGTTGGAAAAAAAGGAATCATTATTGGTGCTAACATTTTGTCTTTCGCCATTTTAAGTGAATTGCAATTAGCGGGAATTAAAGTAGATCATATTGTACTCCCTGAAAAAAGCGAGTTAAGTCAAAAAGCTGGTGAACCTGAAGAAGTTTTAAACTCTCTTTTAAATGCAGCACATCTCGCTCCTTCTGCTATTTTACGAATAGGTAGCCACTTTATGAAATATGATTGGATTCGAAAAGCTGGATTAACATTCTATCCAAACAGCGGAATGAAAATAAACAGAACGCCACTTCACCTTCGGAAAGCAGCTCTTGAAATTATCGGAACAGATCAAGTTGAAGGTGTACGTATTGCTAATATTGACTCTAAAGGAAATGTTATTAATGGATCAGAGAAAATATATGAAGCAGATTTTGTTTGTATTGCCGGGGGATTATATCCACTTGCCGAACTTGCAGCTGTAGCTGGTTGTCCCTTCCATTACATTTCAGAATTAGGCGGACATGTTCCTCTCCATTCCGAAACAATGGAAACCCCTCTTCCTGGTTTATTTGTAGCTGGCAATATTACAGGCATTGAAAGCGGAAAAATTGCGATGGCGCAAGGAACAGTTGCAGGTCTATCAATTGCTAAATACGCAGGTGAAAAACATGATATAGTCGACCAACAATTATATCACGCCATTCAAAACGTTCACTCTGTTCGTCAAAAAGCTGCAATTCAGTTTAATCCGATGGTAGATATCGGTAGACGAAAGATGAATGAAATTTGGCGTGATTATTCTTCTACATATGCACATACTAAAAAGAGCTGCTGAGATTATTCTCAACAGCTCTTTTCTCTACTCATCCAAGTTATTAAATTTCGCTAATGCGTAAATACCTTCTTCATCATCTAATTCAAGTTGTAATCTCGCTGCGAATGAATTGACATTATATTCTCTGTCAAGCAATAAGCGTAATGCTTCGATTAAGTTTGCTTGAATTAAAATTTGCTGGCGACCATTTACCTCTACTTCCGCAGAGAAACCGTAGTCATCGTCATACATGAGTTCAACTAACACTTCTTCTGGACCCACTTGTCTTTTTTCAGCTATATATACGCAAAGCGCATTTATTAATTCTTGTTCAGAAATTTTTATTGTTTCCATGCTACTTCATCTGCCTTCTTCTTACGTTGGTCTTTGAAGTATTTAAATGCACGAACTGCTAACATTACGATACCAGCCATTACTAACATATTTACCATAAACGCTAATACAGAACCAAGAGCTCCCATATTTGCAAATAAGCTACCCATTAGTAAACCACCAAGACCACCTAGTAATAAACCTTTCATAAAGCTTCCTTTATTACTTTTTGGTGCTGTGTTTGTTGCTTTCGTTTTTGAATCTGGAGTCGTTTTTTGAGAATTTACATTTGAGTCTTTTTTGTTTAAATCAACTTTTGACTTTTGACCTGAACTTGGTGTAAATGATTTTTTACCAGATTTGTAACTTTTCGCTGCTGCATGATCTACGAACATAAAGCTGCTAGCCCCAAAGATAACCATGAATGCTGTCATTACTGCTACAAGTTTTTTCAACATATTATATCCATTCTCCTTTTATATAGATATATGTGAAATCTATCTTTCTAGTAAATTCAGAATGATAGATTTGTTTTTAAGAACATTTTAAAGGTTCTTATGAACTTATTATATGAACTTTTGTCGAAATATGCAAGTATTATTTACTTTCAACAGTTTGGTGACAAAGGAAAAATTAAGCAAAACAGAATTGACTTTAAATGAAACAAAACATATTATAAGTTCATAAGAACTTTTTATTATTTTGGAGGTGAAAAGATGGAAACATTTCATCTCACACGAAACGAAATGGCTACCCTTCTTCTATCACTAAGAGGATGGAATACGAAAAAGCCTCTCGGTATTTTACAAGAAGCTTGGGCAAAGTCACATAAAAAAGATATTGAAAGCGGACAAAGCGTTACAGCTTTTATTACTACCGCACTTTCACCTATTTTTGAAAAGCTGATTAAAATTGACGATACTGATGTCGGTTTTTCTTTAAATGAAATAGTTGCGCTTGGCAATCAGATTGAAAACACAAGTTTCTCTGTAACTGCTATGCAAAACTGGGTGAAACGAGATATAAAAGAAATGATTGGCTCTCCTCAAAAAGGGAAAAAATATTCGATTGAACAAGCAGCCTTACTGTTCATTGTCGAAGATTTAAAAACAGCACTTGATTTTGAATCAATTCGTAAGCTATTACGCCTTATCGTTAATGACCCAGCCGATCGAAGTGATGATTTAATCAATCCTGTTCATTTATATGTAGCATACTCTTCTCTATTTGAAGAACTCAATCAAGGGAATTGCTTACAATTAAATGCAACAGATACCGTTCATACAATTGAAAACATCGTAAAAGAAAAAGCTGATAAAATCGCAAGCAAGTTCGATCAAATTAATAACGAACAACGCGAAGCAATTCGTAACGCTATTATCATTGCGACCCTTTCTGTACATACCGCTTATGTACAAATGTTAGCAAAGCGTTACGTAACAGCAACTTTATTTTTACAGAACTTAGATGTGAAACCTTAAAATATAGGAGCAGAAATGCTTCTATTTTTTTATAAAGGAAACAAGCAACCATCTGTTCCAAATATACAACAAATGCTTGATTTATTTAAATTTAAGTTTCATTTCATATCAAGCCGTAGTATTACGCATATCTACAAGTAGTGTCATTTAAGGTTCCATATATCCCTCTAACCCTCATTACATTCAGAATTAACTGTTTTTTTAACGTGCTATTTTCTCATTCTTAATTCTATGCATATCATACACTTTCACTTCATTCTCTATATATGATTTTACTTTTTTAAATTCAGCTTTCTCATAACAACGAATTGCCCTTTTGTTGTCTTCCCTTACCTGTAATACAACTGCTTGTATATCGCAATCTAAAAACGATTTACTTATGAAATACTTTGTAATTTCTGTTCCAAGTCCTTTTGAATATAAATTCGAAACGCCAATAAGAATAGAGTATTCCATCACATAGGTATCATCATATTTCGTCTTTTTTAATCCGACTCTTCCTATTACTTCATCTCTCACTATTATTACATGATAACTTGCATTAGACCGCGCTAATTTTTTATTCCAATACTCCCGAAGTTCTTCTATTGTATATCGCTTAAATGGTTTCACATCTGCTATGTTATGTAATTCTTCGTTGTTATACCATTCTAATATAATTGGTAAATCATCCAATTCTAGAAGACGTTCTTTCCAGTTCACATTTCCACCCCATCTATTTTATGTTTTCAAACCAATTTAAAAAGAATATGCATATTCTTTTTTAGGTAATCTCACTATCTGTTGAATAAAAGGGGATTTTTCTATAATATCCTCTAACTGCCCCTCACTATAGACGTAAATACCACCTACATATGAACTGTACGCCTTTTTCTCAGTTATTACTGCTAAGGTGCTATTTTCCTTTTTAAAATCACCCTCTAGTCCTTTTTCAAAAGATAAACTTTTGGCTTCTGAAAAATAAAGCTGAATTAACGTCGCTAATTGTACGTCCTCTGATTTTGCAAAGTACTTTATTTCATTTAAAATGATTTCATCTTGTAACGGAAGAAAGTCCTCTACTTCTAACTTCTCTCCGTTATGAAAGAAGTTTTGAAGTTCAGGAGTATAGAACGAAAGATTTTTCTCCTCTATCATTTTAAAAATTGTTTGCAGCAATATGTCTTTTCCTATCACAAACGGGTGGCCAAATCCATTATTGTAAAGCCCTTCTTTCATTTTCATTAATTGTTCGATGAAGGGGATTCCCGATTCTTCAATAACAAGTTTACCGTCAATTAAACGCATGTTATCAATCAATTCTTCTATCTGTAAACCTTCTAATTCAAGCGATGAGTAATATATATCTCTATTCCAAAAATCTAATTGATCCATTCCTAATGAATTAAATAAGAGCTCATCTATAATTGGAAAAACTCCATCTTCTATTAAAGCTTTCGTTACATCATCTAATAATCTAGGTGTTTGATTTAAAATCGTACGTATTTCTTCGTCCTCTTGAATGATTCGTACCGTCCACTCACCATGATCTTCACCCGATATTTGCTGAAAACAATGTGAATATGGCCCATGTCCAACATCGTGTAGAAGGGCTACAGTAGATACTAGCTTTCGTTCATATTTCGATAAATGTATGTCACCAATCTCAGTAAGATGTTCTATCACTTTATTTACTAGCACATATACACCTATCGAATGTTCTTCTCTTGTATGTATTGCGTTCTCATGTAAAAAATAAGTATGTCCTTGTTGTTTAATATACGTCAACCTTTGAAATGCTTTTGTATCTATCAATCGAAGGATATCTCTATCACGAATAGAGATTGGTCCATAAATCGGATCTGTAATATACATACGTTCTCCTCCTATTTTTGTAAATGAAAGACCTATACCATTATACTTAATTTTCAGTCTATTATCATTGATATATGAGAAATTTTTAATAATCTTTTCATTAACCCTTCATGAAAACGTGGCTTATATCCTTTACTATAATACTTATGAGAGACATAAAAGAATAGAAATAGCAATCCCCTATGTAAATAAGGTATAATCTACATATAGTGAACCTTTTATGTCATTAAATAAAAGGTTCTTATACTCAAAAATTCATAAACTAGAAGGTGCAACAATGTTAAGTAGTTTTATTCATTCAGTATTAACGTTTTTTGAAGGATTAGGTTATTGGGGCATTATGCTTGGACTTATGATTGAGATTATCCCAAGTGAAATTGTCCTTGCTTATGCAGGATACTTAGTATTCAATGGAAGTATCTCATTTATAGGTGCTGTTGTATTCGGTACAATTGGCGGTGTTATTGCCCAAATCTTTATTTATTGGCTTGGACGATACGGCGGACGACCTATATTAGAACGTTATGGAAAATATATTTTCATACATAAAAAACAAATAGATGCTGCAGAAGATTGGTTTAATCGTTACGGAACTGGCGTCATTTTTACAGCACGCTTCATTCCAGTAGTGCGTCATGCGATTTCAATTCCTGCTGGTATTACAAAAATGCCTTTACTACGTTTCACTACATTAACAGCACTTGCTATTATCCCTTGGTCAATCATTTTCATTTATCTAGGTGAAAAACTAGGTGAAAACTGGGAGAATATAAACGATATTGCTGGTCCGTATGTGAAATCATTCGCAATTGGTGGCGTCGTACTCATTCTTTTATACTTCGTTATAAAAAAATGGACAAAAAAGCGTAAAAATCTTGCTTAAGAATATAATAAAAACCGCTATAAATTCATTCGGAATTATAGCGGTTTTTTATTTATATATGAATTAATCTTCAGGAATTATATAAACACCTTTCCATCTACATTTATATGGATAAGCAACCATTCAATCATTCTTTTCGTATATTATCTCAAAAAGGAGTGATTCCCCTATGCATTGGCAGCAAAAAATACCATACCTGATTGGACGCCCTATCGGTATTTCCTTCATAAATGGGCAAGGAACTTCAGGTGTATTATGTTCAGCGCATGATGGACAATTATATGTGTATGAATACCTTTATCAAGCTCAGTTCGCAATGAAACATTATGATTATAGACAGGTTCAAGATATACATGCATTCCCAAATTGCCCTCACCAAAATCCTCTATACTAAAAAAATCGGAACGGCTCATAGCCATTCCGATTTCTATACTTTATTTCTCAGAATAAAATTTCTGCACTGCTTCATCAAAATAAATCCAACCTTTCCAGCCTAAATGAATCGTATCTTTTAAGAAATACTTATCATATTCATGACCAGAGAAATCAACTACTGGATATCCTGCTTTCTCAACCTGTTCTCGAATTTTTTTATAATACACTTCACGGCGTTCTTTCGGGAAGCCAGTATAATCATACCAAGGCCCATTTACAGGTACAGAAATAAAGAGTGGTTTGACATTTTTCTCTTTAAATAAATCTAAAATAATTTGCAAATCATCATATTCTGGTGATTCATCATATGTTTCATTTGCTCTAAAGTTTTTTAAACCTTTTAGTTTTTTCTTCAGATTATTCTTATGATAATAAGGATTTTCAATTCCGAATGTATTTGTAGTAGACTCAGCTTTCCCTTCTTGTTCCGCGTGTTTACGTGCATCTTCCCAAGAAATTGAACGAAGTCCGATATTTGTTTTCTCTTTCATCGGTTCGATTTTAAATAAAGAGTTAAATAAATCTCTATGATCTAAAATATTTCGATGCATATAAGCAAGTGGTTTAGCTAAACCTGCTTTTATATTATGTTTCGTATCATTATATACAATACCTTCTAATGAATTTTTTAATATATCATCTTCTTGAACAACTTTATAATCTAATAGCCGTTTCGCGATTTTCTTCTTCGTTTCTGGATTTATCTCATCATTAAAAATAAAATGATATGCTTGTTGTTTGGAGAAATTATTAGTGAAATCCCCTTGTGAAACACCAGTCTTTGTAAACCATTGTGGTGAAAGAACAAAGACTACTTTTTTACCTTCTAATTCATCCATAGTAGATGTCATATTTAAAATATGAGCTAAACTTTGTGTACCGCCAGTTCCAATTAAAAACGGTGTAAAACCAGCTGGATTTACTTTGAAATAATTAGACGGATGATATGCATCCATTCGTAAAAATTCTGATGAACCGTACATCGGTAAATACTGTGAATTCTCTAACATTTTTTGCTGTAAGAAAACACTTTGTAATTTCTCTTTTTGTAAAGAAGTTGCCGCATCTTCTACCTTCTTATCACTAATAAGCGATACTAAACTTTTCGATGGGATTAGAATGATAATGAAAAAAAGCACACACGCTAAAATTATCGGACCAAAAGCATGCTTCATTTTCATCTGCTGTCCCTCTTTCTATCGGTATTAAATTGTAACCCTTGTTTTTGACACGTCATCTTTTCTCTCCTTTTTCTCTATACATGTTCCATTCTATTTATCTATTATATACATGTATGTATTTCCTTACTTGTTCTATTAAGTCCTATATAAATAGAACAAAAAATGTTTCCATAGAAACACGTTAATTATACAAGATTCTACATAAATTTCACACTGGAATTTTAGTAATAATTTTATTTTTTAACAATGAAAAAACATATGAAATGTCTAGAATTCTTCGGATGATGTATGAAGTTCAAAATATGATAATAAGCGCCCGCTATGATCAACCTCATGAGTATATATAAACCCGAGCTTTCGTAAAAGTTTTTTCGAGCTCTCATTTGCTACTTTAACTCTAGCAATTATTCTTGTTACATTCAAAGTCTCTATTGCATATTTAATGGAAGCCTCTGCTGCTTCTAATGCATACCCATTCCCCCAATGTTCTGGGGCAAGGAGATACATAATTTCTATTTCACCTGTTTCATCTACCTTTCTTAAACCACAATGTCCTAAAAGCTGTCCTGTTTCACTATTAAATAACAACCATACCCCGAAGTCATACTGTTCCCAATGTAAGATAAGTTGCCCGATATAATCATTTGTTTCTTCCCTCGACATTCCTCTTGATTTAGCCAACCATTTGCCAACAGTATCTTTTTTTAATATGTTATAAAACTGATCAATATCTTCTACAATTGGTTTCCTCATGAATAATCTTTTTGTATAAATTACTTTCTCTTCTTCAAACATAGACATCATTTCCCCTCCAAATACTGTTTACAGACTAATAAATTATACCATGAACTATTTTTCTAACTTTAAATAAGAAAAAACAGACTCTCACATACGTGAAGTCTGTTTCCCCATTCTTTTATTTTTGTACATCTGCCCATTTTAAACTTGTAGCTGGACCAAATTGATGTACATATAAATCTTTCACATATGGTTTTTGTAAGTAAGATAATCCGCGCTGGAATACCGGTGCAATTACTGCATCATCAAGTAGCATTTTTTCAGCTTCTTGCATTGCTTTCCAGCGAGCCTTTTCATCATTACCTAATTCTGTTTTAATCTTCTTAATTAACGCATCATATTCTGGGTTTGCATATTCTGTATTATTGACGCTACTTCCAGAAAGGAATACTTCTAAGTAAGTCATTGGATCTGGATAATCCGGTAACCAGCGTGATAACGACATTTCATATTCTTTTTTCTTCTCAAGTGCTAATTTTTGCGTATGTGGCTGTAATTTCACATTCACTTTTAAGCCTGGTAAGTTTTTCTCAAGCTGCTCTTTAATGTACTCTCCAACTTTTTTAAAGTTTTCTAAGTCATAATTTAATAGTTCTAACGTCACTTCATCTGTACCTGTTTCTTGCTTTGCCTTTTCCCAATATTCTTTCGCTTTTTTTACATCAGTTTTATTAAACTCACCTGCCGTACTTCTAAAATCTTTTTTATCTGGTCCCTTTAAAAATCCTTTTGGTACGTAATAGTTTGCAGCAACCGAACCATCATTTAAAAATGAATCCGCAAGTCCTTTCTTATCAAAAACTGTACTTAGCGCAAGACGTGCATTTTTATTTTTAAGAATCGGTACATTTTCATTAAATCGGAAGAAGTACATAACTGGATCTGTATATTGTTTTAGCTCTTTATTATTTTTATATTTATCCACGAATTCTGTAGAAATAACAGCTCTATCAACTTTATCTGTTTCATATAAATTTACCGCAGTTGAAATTTCTTTTACAATTTGATAGTTTACTTCATCTAACTTCACTTCTTTTTTATCCCAATACTTATCGTTTTTCTTCATTGTAAAGCTAGCTTCGTGCTTCCACTCTGATAATGTAAACGGTCCATTATATACCGCTTTATTTGCCTCTAATCCGTATTTTTCACCTTGCTCTTTCGCATATTTTTCGTTAATTGGATAGAAGGATGGTAAAATTAATAATTTCGTAAAATACGGTACAGGATGTTCTAGCTCTACGACGAACGTTTTATCATCCTTCGCTTTTACCCCTAATTCATCTAGACCTAGTTGTTTTTTATTTATCTTCTCAGCATTTTTTACATCGTACGCAATGTATGCATATTGAGAAGCTGTATCTGGATTAATCAATTGCTTCCAAGCGTATACGTAATCATGAGCGGTTACTGGATCTCCATTAGACCATTTCGCATCA
Organism: Bacillus sp. ME78; assembly: GCF_903970865.1. Taxonomy (NCBI): domain Bacteria; kingdom Bacillati; phylum Bacillota; class Bacilli; order Caryophanales; family Bacillaceae; genus Bacillus; species Bacillus sp. ME78. The sequence goes on along the minus strand of NZ_CAJCKK010000035.1, from coordinate 3,218 downwards.
CGCAACTGGAATGTATATGTCTTTCCATCTTTACTCACTTCATATTTTTGTGCGCCGGCTTCAATTACTTCATCATTTTTCGATAGTCGGAACAGTCCTTCCATTACGTTATTCAAAACGTTAAACGAGACCGCATCTGTTACTTTCCCTGAATTTAACGACGGAATTTCACCCGTTTCTAGTAACTGTAATACTTTCTTCTCATCTTTCGGCTTTGTTGCAGTTTTTTCTTTTGCGCAACCAACTAAAAATGAAGAAACTAATAGAGTACTAACTAATGAGTAATGAACAACTTTTTTCATTTAAAAACCCCCTCTATTTTTAAGGTAAGTAACGACGAGCACCAGCGTATTCTTCTATATATCCTGGTGTATTTAGCGGTATAATCTCTACCGACCTTTCAGCTCTTGGTGAGTGAATCATATTACCATCACCAATATACATTGCAACGTGATGGACACTACCTTTCCCTTGATCATGTGCAAAGAAAATTAAATCTCCTTTTTGTAGATTTTCTTTATCAACTGCAATTCCTGCTCTTGATTGCGGTCCAGAATCTCGTGGAATTGTAATGCCGTGCGATTTATAGATCGTATGCGTGAAGCCAGAGCAATCAAATCCGAAGCCACTTGTACCAGCCCATATATACGGTAAGCCTAAAAACATTTTCCCTGTGTTAATTAAATCATCAGCTGTCGGTTTGGGAATATCAGTTTGAGAACGGTAAACTGTTCCATCATTTTTTCGTAGCCATGCTTTCTGACCATTTGGCAACAATACACGGTATGACATTGTGTCTTCACTTAATAGCGGCAGTCTTGTATTATAACTGACTTCAAGTGATTTATGTTTTTCAGAAGGATTTATATATAAAATCGCTGTTGGCTTTGTTATTAACACAAAAGGTTCATTTGTTTTATCTGCAAATTCTTGATTATATGTTAATTGCTTTTCAGGCATCCAGCCCGGATAACCTTCTTCATTTCGTGGTGTTGGCTGTCCATGCACTAATACCTTCACCCACTCGCCTTTCTTATCAATAACAGTTACTTCTTGACCGAGTAACGCTTGTGTTTCTAATTTATTTGCATTTGTTAACCATAGTTTCTCGTCAAGTGTCATTGATTTCGTCCATTTCCAAAGATCCACTGGATTTGTTGCACTCGGTGTATCGATTGACCTTAATGAATCAGGTGCTGTCCATAACGTTGCAGCAGATACATCTATAAATGCTTTATTATCCTTCTTTTCTTCAGCATTTGCCGATGTAAACGATGAAAATATAAATAAAGTTGTTAAAAATGCAGTTCCTACTTTTTTCATATATATCCCCCTTAAAAAAATAGTTTACTAGTCTCTTCTCCTAAGACTTACTATTCACTGTCGATTGAAGGTTTACCTTTGATCCAGAATAAGTCATTCCTTCTGGCTCTTCCATTAACCAAAGCGGTGCATCAAGATCAAAATAATGTATATTAGGATGTGCTGCCGCTAAATGTGCAACAGCGCTAACGGAAAGTGAAGATTCCATCATGCTTCCCACCATACACTTCACACCAGCCGTTTCTGCGATATCTGCAATACGCCATGCTTCACGTATGCCACCACATTTCATTAATTTAATATTAATTAAGTCTGCGTATCTTCCTTGAACGAGCTTTAATGCATCACTTGCTGAAAATATACTTTCATCGGCCATAATTGGCGTTTGCACACGATCTTTGACGTACTTTAACCCATCCCAATCTTTCGCGTGTACTGGTTGTTCAATAAATTCTATATTTAAATTACGATTTTCCATCTCTTGAATGATAGAGATCGCTTCTTTTGGACTCCAACCTTGATTCGCATCTAAACGTAATGTCGTATTTCTTGGTACTACATTTCGAATTGCCTCAATACGTTCCAAATCTAAATGCGCCTCCTTACCCACTTTAATCTTTAATGTTTGAAATCCTTTTTCTATATGTTTCTTCGCTTCTTTTGCCATTAATACAGGCTCATCCACACTCACTGTAATATCGGTATAAATTTCTTTCTTCCCGCCTAACAATGCATATAACGGCACATTTTGATATTGGCAATATACATCATATAGAGCGATATCTACCGCTGCTTTCGCACTTAAATTTCCAATACAACTCATTTGAATGCGCTGTAGTAACTGCTGAAACTGAATGATATCTTGACCAATTAAACATGAACGCATCGGTCCTAAAATCGCTTCTTCCATTCCACTGGTGAAATCACCCGTAATAACTGGCGTTGCGGCTGCAGCCCCTTTACCAATCACTCCTTCGTCTGTATGAATATAAACATCTATACTTTCAATTTCTGTTACAGTACGAAGCGCGGTTTTAAACGGTGTATGAAGTTTTATACGTCTACGATTTACTTTTACATCTGTAATTTTCATTTTGTTCATCCTTTCTTCTTCCAATGAAGTGAAATCTTAATCCACTGGAAATTTATACCCACAGATTATTAGGTAAACCTATTGAGCATTTACTCTCCTATCTCTCTACTTTGTTTTCGTTTACTTTTGGTGTAGGATGATAATGTGAAATAAAAAAATCCAGCCATAAGAATGATTCTTACGGCTGGATTTTGTCTATGATTGAGTAGACAAAGCAGCAATCTGATTATATTTTTTCTGTGCATCTTTTAGCGCTACAAGTAACGCTTTTTGAGAAGAGCCAAAATATCGGTTCTTTACTTCCATTACTAACGCCGGGTCATTTATATTTTTATGTAGAAATAAATATTTAACAAATCGAGATGTTAATGCAATTGTCGCTGAGCAGTCTGCATCTACAATTTCCCCTGTATCCTTAACAAGTACAAATGCTACGAAATAGCTTTTAAACTTTTCAGTAATGGGATTATTTTGAGGTGCTTTCGCATCCCCTACGATATAAATTGTATTTGAAGCGTACACAGCTATCTTCCTTTCTTATACGAGGATAACGGGTTTCTTAATAGTCGTATGAGCGAGGAACTCAACGTTGATTAAAAAATGTATCCGCTTACCTTGTATTATAATATAATTGACAGAAATTTAACAACATTTATTTTAGTGCATATTCCATATTTATGCAAATAGCTTAAACTCTTCATTTTTACAATATGTGATTGTTCCTTGTACCATGACATTCATACATAAAAAACTGCACCTCCAATTGTTAGACGGTGTCTAACAATTGGAGGTGCAGTTCAAT
>NZ_CAJCKK010000034.1:0-43571 GCF_903970865.1 Bacillus sp. ME78 | reverse complement strand
CATGGCATATGCCGATCCAATTGTTGAGGCCGGAAAGCGAATAAGCCCTTTTTTTATTGAGTCTGTTGCAGTTGGTTCAATTGTAACAATTGCTGTTATTACAGCAAAAATAGTTGGAATGTTAAAAAATTCACAAACTAACACTGTAAGAAAAACTGCAATCCCAGTTTTAATCACTCTTCCCCCAACGATATTCCATTTTCTATCTTGATTCATTTTTTATATCCTTCATTTCTGTTTCATTTTATATACATATATTATATATTACTAAAATAAAAAAACCTACTACGTGAATATTCAAGAGTAAGTTTTCTATCTCATTATTTCATTATAGGTAAATGCATTATTATTTGTTGGCCAATTGGTCCCATTCTTCTAAAACCTTTATCCTCGAAGCCCACTTTTGCATATAAATTTTGTGCAGGAATATTTCTTTCATTCACAGCAAGTACAACTTCATTTTTTATTGGAAAATAGCATTTTACAAACTCTTCTAATAATAACAATGACTTTTTAGCGAATCCTTTTCTTTGTCTATTGTGATTAATAGAAAATGACGTTAAAAGTAAAGCATCCTCATTATCTGTGAACTCCTTTACTCTATCTCCCGTTTCCAATGCGAAAAGACCCACCGGTACCCCATTGTAATCTAAAATAACAATCACATTTTTTGTACGATCACTTTTTGCTTTTTCCAGTAATGCGCTTGGATCTGCTGTAAACTGAACTTGTTCACTTGGTAAAGTAAATGTTTGTATAACTTCTTTATATTTCTCCTTATACGGAACTAATTGAATTTCCCCTGTGTGTATGTTCATGCTAAACTCTCCCATTTTTTAGCTTATTAACTTATACCTTGCTGTGCTTTTGAATGCACTCTTCCATCTAAAAAGGTAATTTCAACAAATGAATTTGGATTGTTTCCTTTCCAAGCAAAAATTTGTTTAATTTGTGTAGAATGTTCTACCCCTTCTTCTATAAGTAAATCCCCTTCAAAACCAATTAAATCTTTCACTTCTGTATAAGTCATTCCTTCATTTATGTTCGAGAAATGATTTATATTGATAGATTCTTTCTGTTGCCTTTCCATCACAGTAGAAGAAGTTGCTGTTTGATTTTTCACTTCTTTTCTCTTTTCACACGCTGTCATACTGAAACCTAAGCATAAACTAAACAATATACATGCGCTTTTTTTCATCATAACAGTTGTCCCTCCCATCATAATTAAACCATATATTCCCTTAAAAATAAACTGAATATTTAATATTATACTTAAAAACCTCGCACAATTAAGTACGAGGCTAATTTCATTTATTCAAATGATTATTTGATTGATCATCCTGTTCTTTTCTTAACTCTTGTTCTTCATCTTTTGGTAATTGTTTATCATTATCTTTAATTGGATTCGTTTCTCGATTTTCAATCATATCATTTGGAACTTGTGGCATTACTCGTCCCACAATAGCCGCTAATTCATCTAGTATACCTTCACCTGTTTTTCCTTTTTTAATTTGCTTTCCGATTTGTTTGAGGCGTTCATACGTATCAACATCTGCTACAACGACTGCATTAGCACCGTCAGGGTCATTTTTTAAACTTTCTGCAACAGAATATTTAATTGATTCAACACGAGTTCGATCAAGTTTTGCTTTTACGTCTATACCTACAATAGCATATTTTCCAACAACGACCGCTGTCGCATCATTCACACCTGGCACACTTGCTGCTAAAGATGCTAAATGATCTGCCGCTTTTTCATTTGGCTTATTTGATTTATTCGTATAATTAACATTTTTCATTGAAACATTTTTTTGTTCCGGCTTTTCGTTTGGGTTTTCTTTTGTTCCAATACTGCATCCAGTTATAACGAAGCAAAGCATTAATATATATATTAGAGTTTTCATTATTTTCACCACTTCACTTTTAAGGTTTAATCATAAATTTTTTCAACAGCTTGCATTTTCTTTACCTTTTCCTCGGCCCCGCTATTAGCATTAATGAATATTTGGTACGTATCTTTTCCTAAAGTACCTACAAATTCATAGCAAAGTACTTCATTATGCAAATCATTAACTACTACAGCTTTACGTTCTTCCATTACTTTTACATCCGGATTGATTTTCTTTCTTGCTTCTGCTGCAGTTAGCTTTGCCGATGGAACTGTTCGTTTTTGATGTGACGCTAAATATTCTTTTGCGGAGAACCCTACGATAGAACCGTCATCTAAAGCAATTTTCATTTGGATTGCTTCTGGATAAATTCGTACTCCATTTTCATTTACTACATACGTAAATACACCAACATTATCATATTGAGAGCTATCATAAAGCTCCATATTATTAAACTTATGGTCCTTTAAAAATTTCAAACCTTTACTACCTGCATCGTTTAAACTAACTTTCTGTTCTTTAATTTCGCGGTTATTCATAACCCAAATTGGATATCCGCCTTTTCCGGTAATATCCATATAGAACTCATTGTTCGTTGCTTCATCTTTAATTTTCACACTATAGAAGGATTCTTTCGCACCTTTTCCACTTTTCTCTACATCTACTTTTTCATTTCCTTTTAAATTCAAAAACGATTTGGCAATTTTCGCTGCTTCATCTTTAGAAATTGCCTTTCCTTCCGCTTCAAATCCGCCTTTTTTATTTTTTTGCGCACTTGTAAAGGTCGGTCCGAAGTTTGTAGAAGAATATGATGTTACGTTTTTCTCTACAGTTTTCAATCCATCAATAATTGTGTTATCTGCTGGATCACGATTTGATGCAAGTGCCATTTCTACATCCATCCAGCGTAAATTATTTTTCAAAACAAGATGTTGTACTTTTCTTAGTTCATCTTGTATATTTCCTGCATTTGAATATAAAGTTTGTAGCGTTTTATATTCTTGCTCATTTAACGGCTCTTTTTCTAAATCACGAATGGCTGCACGGTAACTGAAATCACCGATATTCGCTAAAAATTCTTCCGTTTTATTAAATGGCATTAATGTTAAAGGAAGTTGTCCTACATCTGAGCGAGCTTCAGATGTTAAACGCCATACATCCGCTAATGCAGGTGATAAAGATGATCGTGAATTCATCGCAAGTGTTGTACCAATTTTATCGTGTAATAAATCGACTTCGTATGCTAAATCATGGAATGCACGTTGATAGCTATTTTCCGCTCGAATTAAAACCGCATTTTTCTCTTGGTGCTCTTTATAGCCCCAATAGGCTGTTCCTACTACACCGACTGTTAATAATACAATGATAATACCTCGTAACATTGTCCCACCTCCGCTCTATTTACAGAAAATATGTTTACCGATTTTTTTAATTTGTGGACGAGTCCAAATCCATTTACTAGTCGCAGTATCTGGATTGAAATAATATAAAGCATTTCCTGTTGGATCCCATCCGTTAATCGCATCTAAAACTGCTTTTTTTGCTGTTTCATTTGGCGTTAAATATATTTGTCCATCGGCTACCGCGGTAAATGCTCTAGGCTCAAAGATTACACCTGAAACAGTATTTGGGAATGACGCACTTGTAACACGATTCAAAATAACGGCAGCTACTGCAACTTGTCCTAAATACGGTTCACCACGTGATTCTCCGTATACTGCGTTTGCCATAAGCTGAATATCATTTTGAGAATAACCGTTCGGAACATTTGTCCCTTTATTTTGAGGTGGTTTATTCTCTTGTGCAGTTCCGCCGCTATTTCCTTTATTCGTTGTCGTCCCTTTATTAGCAGTTGACTTGTCATACTTCGTTGCCTTCACGAGCATTTGCTTCGTTTTAGCTCCAGCTAAACCATCAACGGGTAATCCGAATTTCTCTTGAAAATTCCGAAGTGCCCAGTATGTACCCCATCCGAAAACACCATCCACTTTTCCCGTATAAAATCCGTTATATTTCAAACGAGATTGCAGTTCAATGACATCTTCGCCAGATGCTCCTCTTTGAATAACTTGATTAGAAAAAGCTTCTACATTCTTTAGTTGTATACTACTGACCATTAAAGACAGTCCTATGAACGCAAGTAAAACTGCTATTTTAAAAATAGCTTTTTGGCGCATAATTTTCCCTCCTTAATTACGGAAATGATTTCTTGGTTATGTTTTGTAAAAGCCTCGCTTTTATGTAAAGAAGACAAAAAAATCCAAACTAATATCGTTGAAAAAATATGTAAACAATATAAAAAAAGGATGAAAGGAGTTCATCATGAAGAAATCGTTAAAACGTGTCGCACTCGTCATTCTGTTCCTAACAACATGTTCAAATATATATACAGACTCATCAATTGTTCATGCGCAGCCGCCGTATGCCAAATGGGGTAAACTTGCCGTAGAAAAGACGAAAGAACAATACCCAAAAGCAGAAATTATTGACTATCTTCATATAGGTAGAAAACCAAAAACAGTTCAAATAACTGTTGAAAAATTTAAATTGTGGTTACGTGAAGATGGAAAAGAATATGGTGTTTTTGTTGATGTAGAATTTGAAACGAAGACGGAGAAATTTATAAAGTTGTCGTTTCAGAAGACGAGTAGATAAAGTGAAACTTTAATCAGTCCTCACCAATCGGGCTGCCCGTTAATGCGGGATAAAATGAAACCCCACTGTTAAAAATGGAAACAGTGGGGTTCCTTGCATTTCTAAAATTCTTTCCTAAAGTTTCGATTCCCTAAAAATCTTACCAATATACAAATAGCGCCAATTACTACAGCTATCCCTATACTATATAAAAGTACTTTACCATATCCACCTATTCTCGGATCTAAAAACGGATATGGATACCAATTCACGATTGGACCACGTATTAAGCTATATACAACGTAAAAACACGGGAATAAGAGCCAACTTGCAGCTTGTTTCCAAGTGATTTTCTTAATAGGTGGATTTAAAATCCAATCTAAAAGCATTGCAATCGGCATGATATAATGTAGCACAGTATTTACCCATGGTATTGCCGTTTGAAGTGACTCTTCTAACCCTCTTAGTAACAAAAAATAAACGAGTCCTGTCGTAAGTATGTATACCGTTGCCGCACCACGAAGTATACTAAACTGTTCTGAGCGACCAAATGTAGCTGTTCCGATACTGCTTAAAAGGAGAATACATGCAACTAAAATGTTACTTTCAATGGTGAAGAAACTAAAAAAGTTAACTGGATTAAACGGCTTCACTTGTGCCCTAATTATGAATTGCGTAATAATGGCGCTACACACTAGAAGACTTAAACATAATCTAAATAAAGATAAAATTTTTTCATCCTTCATACATTCCCTCCTTTTCTTATATATAATTAGAATTTCCCTGTACATGCTCAATAAATAGTTTTAATGGAACGAGCCCACGTTTTGGCATATGACTACTTATAATAGCTACTATTTCCAACTGAGGAATGATAACGATGTATTGTCCGCCGTATCCCATAGCAAAATATATACAATACGGTATGTGAAATCTTCCGTTATGTAATACCCACCAGTGATATCCATATGCACCGACATGTTCATATGTTTCAAATAGAGCCCTACTTGACTCTTCTAACCATTTCGCTGATACAATTTCTTTTTCATTCCAATATCCATTTTGCAAACATAACTTTCCTAATTTTAATAAATCGGTAGATTTCATTTTCATACCGAAGCCGCCGACATATATACCTTGCGGATCTTGTTGCCACTCGTATTCGTTAATTTCTAATGGATCAAATAAATATTTCTTTGCAAACCGCTCTGTCGACATTCCAGTAGCTTCTTGAATAATATAGCTCAGTAAATGAGAAGAACCTGAATTATAATTCATTTTTGTAGCGGGTTCTTCAATTATTGGCTTTTCTAATATGTACTGCACCCAGTTCTCTGATTCTACAAAGTCATTTGGGAATACTACTCCATTTCCAAACTCTTTCCAATCCTCACCAGTAGTCATTGTTAATAAGTGATAAAGCGTCAAATCATGTTTTTCCCCAGGTACATTTTCAATCCACTCTGTAATCGATGTATGTATATCATTTATATAGCTCTTATCAATTGCAATACCAATTAATAAAGATACAATACTTTTTGTAATCGAATTTATTTTATATAAGTTATTTGCACATTCAGGTGTTTTATAGTACTCAGTTGTTAATTCCCCTTTTTGATAAACAAGAAATGTATTCACTTTTTTCTTTTCGAATTTATTTTCTAGTTGCTTGAAATCCAAAAACTTTACCTCCATTTAAATAGTTACTCCATTTATTATATCTTGTTCCTTCATTTTAAACATAATTGTGCTCAAATAAAAATAAACCTGTCAGCCATAATGAACTGACAGGTTTATTTTTATAATTTCGTACGAACATTCCAAAGCTCTGGGAAGAATTGTTGATCAAGTACTCGTTTTAAATAAGAAACACCGGAGGATCCACCTGTTCCCATTTTATGTCCAATAATTCGTTCTACTGTTTTCATATGACGGAAACGCCATTGTTGTAGCCAGTCTTCAATATCAATCAATTTTTCAGCAAGCTGATATAAATTCCAATATTTTTTCACATCCGCATATACTTCTAACCACGCTGCTTCTACTGTTGCATCTTCTTCATAAGGTTGCGTAATATCACGGTTTAACACATCTTTATGAATAGGGAATCCTTCTTTTACTAATGCTTGAATCGCGACATCATATAGACTTGGTGCATGTAGCGCTTTATGAAGTCGTGCATGTAATTCTGGATCCTTTTCATAAATTTTTAATGCGTGTGGCGTTTTATAGCCAAGTGCATACTCAATCATACGATATTGATACGATTGAAAACCTGAAGCTTGACCGAGTGAATCACGAAACTCAATATATTCTGATGGTGTTAATGTCGCAAGAATATCCCAAGATTGAATAATTTGAGACTGAATTTTTGATACACGTGCTAACATTTTAAAAGCTGGTTGTAATTTATCTTGTTTAATAGATTCAATCGCCGCATTTAGCTCATGTAAAATGAGCTTCATCCAAAGCTCACTTGCTTGGTGAATAACGATAAATAACATTTCATCATGATGGTCCGATAATCTTTTTTGAGAAGATAGTAAACTATCTAATTGTAAATACTCCCCATACGTCATATTCTCTTTAAAATCCGTATGAATCCCTTTTTCCATAATTACTTTTTCATTTTCTTTCATATTAGCCAAACGCCCCTTTTATATGATTCTACTTATATTGGTCTAATAACGGCTCGAACTGGACTTCCATCTGCATCAGTTAATGCAAGTGGTAATGCAATAAGTTCATAATCACCGTCTGCTACATGATCTAGTACGACATTTTCTAAAATATGAATTCCATGTTTAAATAATTGATGATGTGCTGCTAATTCTTTATCATCTAGCGGATCAACTGATGGTACATCTACTCCGATTAAACGAATACCTTTCTCTGAAAGAAACGACGCTATGTCTGCACGTAAATGAGGGATCACCTCTGGAAATTCTTCAGCTTTTCCATGTGAAGATGTACGTAATAATAATCGTTCTACACCTTCTAAATGAAAGCTTTCTAATTCCTTTTTCCCGATGCTTTCAAAATTAGAAACGTCAATAATCCGTGCTGGACCAACATAAACTTGAACATCTAAATCTAATACTTTCTTTCCATCATTATCAAAATGAAATGGTGCATCAATATGAGTGCCTGTATGAATACTCATCGTTAACTTTCCGACATTTACCGAGCCACTTTCTTCTTTTGACCATGAAACTTCATACGAGAACGGTGTGTCTCCTGGCCACGTTGCAATATTATTATTTAGCGGTTGTGAAATATCAATCCACTCTGATGTTTTCATATTTATGCCACAACCTCTCGCTTATTTTCAAACTGCTTATACTCTTTATTTTTCATAATTTTCTTTAATATTTGTACAGATTTCCACACTTCTTCGTATGTGTTATATAAAGCGACCGGCGCAAGTCTCACCCCATTTGGCGCTCTAAAATCTGGAATTACTCCATTTGCTTTTAGTGCTTTACATATACGTGCTGCTTCTGCATGCTCTAAATAAATGTGCCCGCCTCGTTTTTCATCCTCTAATGGATTTCCAATTGTAAATTCGAAATCTTTTAATTCATGTCCAATTAAATTCAGCATGTATCTCGTAATATGTAAAGATTTCTCACGTAAACGTTCAATACCAGCATCTTTGAAAATTTCAAGTGAACCAATTAATGGTGCTGTACTTAAAACGTGCGGTGTACCAATTTGATAAGCACCTGCATGATCAGCAGCTGTTAATGTATGATCCATATCAAACTGCTTATCTTTTCTAGAACTAAACCATCCAGACAACCCTGGTAGTCTATTAAAATGTTTATTATTTACATAAATTCCTGCAACGCCACCCGGTCCTGCATTTAAATATTTATAATTGCACCAAACAGCAAAATCGACATCCCAATCTTTGAAATGATGCGGAATAGATCCTATTGAATGGCATAAATCAAATCCGATATGAATGCCGCGTTTATGAGCTTCCGTTGTTAAACGTTTCATATCAAGAATTTGACCACTTCTATATAAAACAGAAGGTAATAAAATTAAAGCGATATCATCTTCCATCGCATGGATAATATCTTCTTCAGAAAGTGTTCTACCATCTCGGCTTTTCACTCTTACTAAATGCTCCTCTGGATCTAATCCTTTTAAACGAATTTGACTTTGAAGTGCATAAATATCTGATGGGAAAGTTAATTCATCCGCAAGTATTTTTGTACGTATTCCTTTTGGTTCGTAAAACGTCGCAATAACTTGGTGTATATTTGTAGTTGTAGAACCGGTTACAATAGTTTCTTCGGGTAAAGCTCCAATAAGAGGGGCTGTAAGTTTACCTAATTTCTCTGAAAGGAAAAACCACGGGTGCTCACCTTCTGTCCAGCCGTCAATGCCATACTCTTTCCACGAATCTAGCAACGTAAGTAATGATTTCTCTGCTCTTTTTGAAAGTAGCCCTAATGAGTTTCCATCTAAATATATAGTACCTTCTTTTTTATAGAATTCAGTTTGAAAATCTTTCAGTTCATCATGTTTATCACATTCAAGCGCATACTCATAAGTTGGTTGAAATGGTTCTTTATACATGGTGTCACCTTCTCTTAATTTTCTTTTTATTCTAACTAATTGAAATATATCACCTTAATTGATACAACGTCAATGATATTATGTCAGTTGACTTTATATATGAACTTCTTTTACAATACAGTTATATTTTCAGATATTTCAGTATAAAGAGGTGATTCTTTGAAAAACTCTACTCTTTCATCAAGAAAACACCGCTCCTTAGAAACGAAGAAGAAACTATTACACTCTGGTTACACTATTTTTATAAATAATGGATTTCAAAAAACGACAATTACACAAATTATTAAACATGCAGAAACTGGTTACGGAACAGCATATGTATACTTCAAAAACAAAGATGATCTCCTAATTAGTTTAATGGAAGATGTTATGAATCGTTTTTATAATATCGCTGAACGCTCTTTTTCTCCACAAACAAAAGAGGAAGCACGTATAATGATCCAAAATCAAGTTAGAGCATTCCTGCAATTAGCAAATGAAGAACGCGCTATTTTGCAAGTTGTAGAGGAAGCGATAGGATTATCAAGAGAAATACGGCAAAAATGGGATGAGATTCGGGAACGTTTTATAACAAGCATTAAACAGGATATTACTTACTCTCAAGAAAGTGGATTAGCACAACCTAATTTAAATAAAGAGATTGTAGCACGCGGTTGGTTCGCGATGAATGAATCGTTTCTTTGGACTATTACGCAAAATGACAAAAAGATTAACTTAGAGGAAATTGTGTATACGTTAACGGAGATGTATACGACCGGGTTATATAAATAGCACACCTTCAATAAGTAAGGTGTGTTATTTTACATCTATAAAAATATATTATCTGGGTATGGTAGTGCTAAAGTAGGCTTTTCAGAAAATGAGAAATATTGTAGTTTTAAAGATTCACCATCTATCGATTTCAGTTTTCCACTAGTAACTTCACACTCAAACACAACAACAATATATTCTACCTTATCGCCATTTGCATATGTATAACGAAACTCTTCCCCTCCAAATACCCCTTTTTGTTTTTTTACTTGTACTTTCAATCCTGTTTCTTCCCACACTTCACGAACTACCGCTTCTTCTGGAGTTTCTCCAGGCTCAATTGCTCCAGCTGGCAAACTCCAGTATTCCCCGCCAGGATATTGAAACAAAATATCTCCCTGCCCATTCTTTATAACAGCAGCTACACTCGGTATTAGAATTAGTTCATGGCCTAATTGCTCACGGATTTTTTTATAATATAGCGACATCGACATATAATTCCCTCCCACTCCAATAAAAAACAACTGTATTTTCTGACACCTATTGTATAAGAATACCAATAACAATTTCTATATAGAAAGGATAAGAAAATTACTCCCCTTTATATCTGCTACACTAGATAATTTATACAGTTCTAAACCTCGCGTTTTCCATTCTTGTGAATCTTGTTTAATTATCTTTTTAAAATATTTTAGTAGTGGCCATAAAGCATACTCCTTATGATCTACATAACTAACAACATCCCATTTTAACTTTTCATTAATTTCACTCATAAGTTCGGGTATTACTACTTCACCATATTTTTTAAAACATTCATGAGTTTCTTCGTAATTTTAAAATAAAGTTTGATTAAAAATATCGTGTTAACCCGTATTCTATGGTAAATAAAAAGAATCCATTTTGAAAAAGATTGATCAAAATGGATTCTTATCCAGCAGGTTTATGTTTTGGTTTTATAAAAAAGTTTGATCATTTTCTATCAATGAAAACAATTAATTGACTATTTTTATTATGAAAAGGTCGGAGCAGGAAATTCATCAATTTTGATACGAAGTAAACTATAAGGTTTCTGTCGTAAGTCTTTTCCATAATGAAATCTAGGCTGTCGATGTAATTGGTTCACAATGACATACAAATATTGATCCGGACCAATTGAAAAAGTATCCGGCCACAAAATTCTCGGATCATGTACGATAGCTTCCATTATGCCATTTGGCAATATCTTACGGATACTGTTGTTTTCATAATCTCCAGCATAAACAGTTCCCTTTGCATCGGTGATCATTCCATCAGACGCACCTTTTTCTCCCCAATACTCCACATGATAAGGTAAATTCATGTCCGGTATCGTTCTGTCTCTCAAGGCTTCTGTTGAGATCGAGAACAAATGCCGACTGGTTAGTGGAGCAAAAAATAATATCTTTCCATCGGGAGAAATCGCAAGACTATCAGACGCCAACCTAAATGGAGAAGTTGAACCGTCTTTGTTTCGATTCATTAAAATTTGACCTTCTACTTTCGGTAAAAAATAGGGATCGGGTGAAGTTGAATTTGCTCCATTTAACCGTCTAAACGCGTTTCCATTTGATAAATCTACGACGATAATAGCTCCTGGTCCTCTTGAAGAAGAATCCGTTATATAGGCATAACCTGCTTTTCCAACACGAAAATCAAAACGGACATCATTCAGATAAGTTGTAGGCAGGACAACATCTTCTGTAAAGGTATATACTTTTCTTATTGTATTGGTTTCTAAATCAACAGCGACTAATTTTGCCCCCCCTTTAATAGGTTCAGAAAAATTGGGTGCCGCTGTATCTAATATCCAAAGCGTTCCCCTTCCATCAGCAACTACACTTTGGACACTGATGAAAGTCATTGGGATATTCTCGGGGTTAACCAAATTGGTTTGTAAATTAGGATAAGGCTGCAATTTATCCTCTAAAATTTCCGCCACCGTAAATTTAACATCGTCTCCCCATTTCGGAAAGCAAATGAAAATACGACCGGTTTCTGAAACAGTAACACCTGTAGGCATAGCCCCATAAAATGCATAAACTAGTTCTAAATTACCGAAATATTTTTCACTAGGTAACATAGGTTTCATAATATCCTCCTCAAGCATTCAAACGGGATATCTCCTATATATGATTTATATTTTTTCTAGTGCATGTTTCTTAATAAGTTTTTCTATACGAAAAGATGATTGAATTGATTGTTTTCGAAATTTAATAAGTCTGTCAGAAGAAAGGAAACATTTTAATTTAAAGGTCTCCAGATGAAGTAGAATTCAATTAGCAGGTAGCGAAGTTCAATATTCCCGAATCAACGTTAAGCTGGTATAAAAAATGGGGAAATTTCCCCCTTTAAATTTGTGAAAAAATGTACTTAAGCTAAACTGCCCGTTAGTTTAAGTGTAACACTTCACAAACAATCTTTTGAGTATTCTTATTATTCCTGTTTCCTCAACAATCTGGCCCTTTAATTGAACAATACAACTGAACTTTAAGGGGCAAAAGAAAAATCTTATATTAATATAGGGTTTTATCAATCTTTTTTATAAATTATCAAACTTTATTTTAAATCAATACCACACTTTATTCCATGTTCCATGAGTGACTAACGGGTGCTTTGAACAAGAAAATAAAGGTGAGTACATATTATACATGACTAATATGCGCTCACCTTTATTTTTTTAGGATTTATAGCTTTTAGGTCTTGATAATAATTTTTAGTGGTTTTATTAACAATTTATATTTAGTAAAATTACTTTTTATGAGTTTGATATAAGTCAATAGAATTTCCTGGCCAATATAACTATGTATGTTAGCACACTTTTTCTTTATTCAGTCTACTTACAATTCCAACTATAAATTTATATTCAATCCTCTTCTTGTTAATCTTTTTAAATCCTTCTTTCGTATCAAAAATTAAACACGTTTTCCGAAACCACATTCGTACATATAGTGACTCAAAATAAATAGGTTTTATAATTCCTCGTTCTTCAAATTCAGTTCCATCTTTATTTTCGGTTTTTGTTCGAACGAACCACCTATTTCCGAAGCCGATTTCAATATACTTCACATAAGTCCCCCTTCCGGGAATTATTTTCTAACAATTCTATTATTTCCCCGGTAAGCGCACATTCCGACAGAACATGAGCCCACAAAGAAAAAGTAGATTACAAAAATCTACTTTATAACTTATATTTTTGCATTCGTTTATAGAATGTACTACGGGGTACATCTAATAGTTTTGCAGCTAACGAAACATTTCCGTTTGTCTTTTGTAATGCTTCAATCATGCTATCACGCTGTATTTTTTTACGAAAATTCAATGTATGTTCTGTTTTATTTTCAACTTGTAACTCAAGTTGTTGTTGATTTCCCATCATTGTTTGTATCAAAAAAGCGACTTGTTTTTCGCATATTTCCCGTCCTTGCGACAAAATGTAAATGCGTTCTAATACATTTACTAGTTCTCGAATATTTCCGGGCCATGTATGTTGTAAAAATTGATTGCAAATACTTTTAGGAAATACAACATTCCAATTCTTCCGTTCGCAAAAGTGTTGTATAAAATATGGGATATCCTCTTTTCTTTCTAATAACGATGGAACATATAACGGATAAACGTGCAAACGATAATATAAATCTTGACGGAATTTCCCTTCTTCTACTAACCTTAGTAAATCTTTATGTGTGGCAGTAATAATACGAATATTTACTGGTACCTCTTTTGAACTTCCTATTGGAGTTATTGTGCGTTCTTGTAAAACACGCAATAAGGCTACTTGCATCTCTGGTGGTACTTCGCCAATTTCATCTAAAAACAGTGTTCCTCCATTCGCTTGTTCAAATTTCCCTTTATATCCTTGACGTCGCGCACCTGTAAATGCACCTTCAGCATAACCGAACAATTCACTTTCTATTAATTCTTTAGGCAAAGAACCGCAGTTAACAGCTATAAAGGGCCCGTCTTTTCTTGGACTATTTTCATGAATCGCTCTCGCGACATATTCCTTTCCCACTCCTGTCTCACCACATACATACACACTAGCATCAGTCGGTGAAACAAGCTTAATTTCTTCTAGTGTGTGTTGAAATGCTCTGCTTGTCCCAGTAACTCCTGGAAAAGTAATTCCTTTTATAAATGTGAGAGCAGAATATGTATTCATTTGTTCGTTTTCCTTTAAATACATATATTTCCCAATCATTCTTTCATTACTATATACTGGTATCTCTAATTTAGTTTCTAATCCATGGTGCATTAACTCTTCAAGTTTCATTCTTGACCAATTATTTATTCGTTCACGAACGCTCTTACTCGCAGAAACGATAACATCACGATGATTACAAATAACTACTTGTTCATCACTATCAATGACATCTAAAAAACGATGAATTAATTGTAATTCATTTTGATGAACTCTTATGCTACATTCACGTTCTATCGCATGTGCAATTGAAGTTACCATACCGAGCATATATGGATGCGAAAATTCAATTGGACAGGAGAAATCTAGAACACCAATTAATTTCCCGTCATCATTATGAATGGGAGCAGCCGCACAACTCCAGCTATGAGATACCACGGAGTAATGTTCAGTACCACTTATCATAATAGCTTCTTCAATTTCTAGCGCTGTTCCTATTGCGTTTGTCCCCACAGCTGCTTCCGTCCATTTTACACCTTCAATAAAATTAATATGTTTCGCTCGCTTTAACGTTTGTTTATTTCCACTTAACGATAGAACATAACCATCTGGATCGATTAATAATGCCATCATTTGTAGTTCATCAATGGTTTTTCTCATATTTTGTATTTGAGGGATTGCGATATCTAGGAAGATTTCACTCTTTTTCTTTTGATCTTGAAAAAAATTAGAAGACAAAATTTTCTGACCTTTATTCATGTGAGGATTCACATTTGCTTGTTTACATCGATGCCATGACTCTGAAATTCTTTCGTTTATACGGTTCGAATCAAGGACTCCTTCATTAATAAACTTTTTCCATGTATGTAAGTAAAACGGTGAAGCTAACATTGTATCATCTCCCTATTCATTGTTTTGGAGATCTGTAAAAACATACTTTTATTATAAAACTGAATAAAAGCGTTTTCAATAAAACTAGAAAGACGACACAAATATGTTAATAATTTGAATATCTTAATGCACTTCTTTATTCTTTTTTAGTAGCACTATATTTTGTATAATGGAAGCAAAGAAAATACATAACCAAAACCACTTTTGTGGATTACCGTTTATAAAGAAAACAATCACGGCTATTGCAAAGAAAATAGTGGATGCTAAACTAAAATATAATTTTGTTTTCATTCCTATTATCCCTCACCCTCTATTACTTTACAGTACATACTAACTCTTCATTTTTCATCTCTACTATGTACTCCTGTAAAACATATTCTTTCCCGCCATGGTTTTCATACCATTCATGTATTCTTCTAATATGCCTCTCGTCACTTCTAATTTTCGATTCTATTTCTTTATACTGTTCATAACTATCATATTCCCATATGGCAAATACTTCAGACGTACCATTCTTATTATCTTTCATCCAGCGTCCTATTAGCTTAGAACCATGCTTTAATTGATTAGGTAAGTTCGTGTTATTGAAATGATCATTAAATACTTCTATGAATTCATTTTTCACTACATAGTACTTCCTTCTGTAAAACATACTTCTTCACCTCTTTTATGAAAAGTATCAGTAAACCTTCCCATCACTACCGTATTATAATACTTTCCGTCCGATAGTCTTTTGTCATTTTTCAAAACGCCTTCTACTTCAAAACCTAATTTTTTATAAAGATGAATAGCTTTCTCGTTTATCTCTAATACTTGTAAAGATATTTTATTTACTGCATTTTCGTCAGCCCATTTAATAGATTGTTGTAATAGGCTCTTACCCATTTTATATCCCCAAAACTCTTTTAAAATGCAAACGCCAAACTCCACTTTATGAGATAATCTCTTAAAATTTGATCCTTCACACCTTGAAAATCCAACGATTCGATTGTGCACTTCTGCAACTAAAAAGAGATTCTTCGTCTCTTCACTATCTGTTTTTATTATTTTTTGAAATCCTAGATTATCTATAAATCCCTCTCCAGCATCTCTATCCATATTTTCAGTTTCTCCATCAATCTGAACTCTAATTTTCGATAACTGGTCAGCATCTTTCTCAGCTGCAGAACGAATTGTATAAGTTAATCCATTTATATGAAACTCTTGCTCTTTTACAATCATGTCAAACTCCTTTCAAATGAATATAATGGCGCTATTACAACTTGTTTACCTTGTTTCTCAAAGTCCTGAACAGTTTCTTTACTAGCCTCTTCGTCAGTTATAATAATGTCAATTTTTTTTAGAGACTCTCCTCTTATAAAACAATCTATTCCAAGTTTATTATGCGGAACTAAACAAATATTTCTTCTAGCAATTTCACTTACTCTTTTACTAAAATAAGCAACTTCAGGTGTTGCGGTACTAATACCTTGTAATGAAATGCCTCCACCTGTAGAGAAATACAGATCAATAGAAAATCTACTTATCAATTCAGAGGCAAGTGTATCAGTAATATTCCCTGAAGGTTTTACTTTTCCGCCAATTAAATACGTATCAATATTCTTATATTCTCGTAGATAACCAGCTATTTCTATAGAATTCGTAATAACCGTAAATGATACTTCCGGTAAATATTTCAGCATCGCATTATGAACGGAAGCCCCACCAATAAAAATTGAATCACCTTCTTGTATATAAGATACCGCAACTCTTGCAATTGTGTCCTCATATATTGAGCTATCACTATAACGTTTAGTTGGTTCCGCAGCTAAGTTTCTCACTCGCGTAAGTTCAATTGCACCTCCGTGCGTTCTTTTTAATAAACCATCCTTTTCCATAATAGACAAATCTCTTCTTATAGAATCAATAGACATATCAAATCTTTCCGCAAGATCCTTTGCTATTACTCTTCCATCTGTATTAAGTAGTTCTAAAATTTTCTCTCGACGTTCTTCAGTAAACATGTTATCACCACCGTTATTGAAGGTTCAGAAACTTAAACTTTATTTTAATTATATGCATGCCTCTTCCGTTTTACAATATTTTCAATTCTTATTTATTCCGTTTTATACAGTCTTCTCCCTCTTTCTATCCTGTTAACTTGACAACCAAATAAATGTACATCTGTATATTACGCAAAAATACTTCCATTTACCTTCCTATTGATGTAAAATTATTCCTATGTTTTACTTTTTAATACAGAAAGGAATTACTATGAACTCTTTAATTAAAGTAACTTGTATAGCATTATTATTTACAGGAATATTAACAGGATGTAATAGCAATACTACATCAAAACAAGAAAAGAGCGCTCTCGAAAAGAATGCAATGCACTATGGAGAAATAGTTAAAAATGAATACTATAGAGCGACAGTTGAGAATGCAAAGTTTGAAAAAATAGACAAAGAGCGGCGCCTTACTACTCGTGTTATGATTAATAATGTTCGAGACGATGGACAAACTATTGATCTTTCGGAAATAAAATATTTCATACAAGATGAAAAAACTGGTGAGAAATATGAAGGTGAAGCTCATCCGATAGATGACGAGCACTATAAAAATGTTCCACACGAATTCTCTTTAACTATTGACGTTGTATTTGAACTGAAAACTTCACCAAAAGATTTAAATAATATGTATTTATACATAGATAGCAAAGCTGCGCCGTTAACAAATACATATTGGAAGCTTGATAATTTAGTATCTAAATAGAAAGACCAGTCTTATACGACTGGTCTTTTTACATTCATACATTTAACACTTATATTAATTTTCTAATAACAACTTGAATAACATCAGCTAAACCAGTGTGCCCTTTCCCTTCAACTCGCTCTTGTTCTCCATTAAAGAAATGAATTACCTTATGTTCTTCACACCAAGTAAGGATATCAATTGGATCATACAGCATATCAACATCTTTTGGTCCACCAGTACAATTGTTTATTTGTTTTTTTGAGTAAACTTCAAACATAATTAATCCACCAGGTTTTATCGTTTGTATCATTTTATCTAATATCATTTTTTTATAATCATCATGAAAATGTCCAAATACCATAATTGCCGCATCATATTCATTTTCTGGCAAACTATCAGCTAATAAATCTACTTTTTTTGTATGCACGTTTACGTTATGCTTCTCTGCCAATTTTTTTGTCTTTTCTAATCCATCTTCCGAATAATCAATAGCTGTTACTTCGTTCCCTTGTCTTGCTAGAAATACAGCATTTCTACCTTCTCCCTCCGCAAATGCTATTACTTTATTGTGATTTGCTAAACGAAATGCTTGTTCTTTAATAAATGTATTAGGTTCTTCCCCGTAAAAATATTCATCTGATTTATATCGATCATTCCAAAAATTATTCATCATCTTCTCTCCTTCTTCATATCATTTTCTAACTACAATCAAAGATATTAAAGAGCCTTTTTATCCTTAATTAATTTAAAAATAAAAGCAGATTAAAAATCCACTTTTATTTTTTTCGCAAGATCTACGATTTTTTGATTTCTTAACTCTTCTTCCATTTTCTCTTCTGCTGCGAGCATTGCCTCATTAATTAAACATCCAGGTTTGTCATGTAAACAACAGTCAAACAATGATGTTTTGCCTTCAATTGCATGTATAATATCTAAAAATGAAATATCTTCCCAATTCTTACTAAGCGAGTAACCGCCCTTTGGACCAGATGATGAGTGTATCATCCCTTCCTTCGTCAACTTAGTTAGTATTTTAGACAAGTACGTTGGTGAAACATTTTGCATTTCTGCTAATTGGTGAACACTAACTAACTTATTTGGTGTGGCCTTTGCCAGAAAAAGCATTGTATGAAGAGCATAATTTGTAGCTTTAGAATATTTCATAGTACAGCTCCTATTGTAGACTTCATGTATCTACAATAACTTTATTTTTTTATTATGTCAAACGTTTGTAATACTCCATACAACATTATTTCTTCACAAGTAATACATCTGCTGCGCAAATCGTCACTTCTCTAAATGGAGAGTCAAATAAAACACCTAGTTCAAAACCATCTTCAGTAAGAGCTATTTCATGATATAACCACCAAGCACTGTCAAAGTTTTCCGGCATAGAACACTGTGTTACTCCTATAAAGGTTACTTCAAGTTTATCAAATTCACTAAAAGTACCACTGCAATCTAATACGATAGACAAAGTATCTTCTGATTCTCTCTTTATTACTTTAATTACACTATCGTGTAGTGATGTCTTGTGTAACTGAGCGACATTTGACGGAAGTTTTTTCTCAATGGAATTAAAATATTCTACGTATGATTGATCTAATTGTGCCATTCTTTTCTCATAATCTGTTGTCCACTCTTGCATACGTTTTTTCAGTTCACCTGATGGATATTCTGAATTAATTGTGATGTTTTGTATAATTGAGTATATCGATTCAGGAAGGAATTTTAATAAATCTATTTTCCTTTCCTCTATTTCTTCCTTTAAACTTTGTATATCCATTTCCGACCATTCTTTTACAGACTCTATAAAACTTACAAATTCTAAAACTTGCATTTTTTTATACCATTCTCTTGTAAAATATTTCAATGACACCTCTCCTAAAATATCTTTACATCCAGTAAAAGCAATACATCCACTTATTATATCATTCCAATAACCATTTTTTCTAAAGAAATAATGTAAAAATGTAAATATTCCGCCTATTATTTCTAAAACTTCAGAATATTTACAAAAGTATAAAATTAGAATACATTTTAGCTGTACAAGATTCACCTGTACAAAAATTCAAACAAAAAGGGATGGTTATATGTTGAAGAAATTAGTAGCAGGGACATTAGTAGCGGGTTTTGCACTAACTGGAGGACTAGGTGCGGTAAGTGCTGAAGAAAAAAGTAACACAATTAAGTCATTTGATTATTTAAAAGTGGATGAACAAAATGTTAATTCATTTGCAAAATTAAGTGATCAGGATAAGAAAGATATCCAAATTACTATGGTATTACCAGAGCAAAATGAAAATGGAGATTGGCTAGCTTATGGTTTTACTAGCCGCGAAACATTAGATGCGTATATTGAAAAGGATAAAAAAGCAATTAAAAATAATATTTATCCTTTAGGTAGCGGTGCTGGTAGTACTGATTTTTATGAACATAAAGATAAAGGTGGCCAATATATATACTGGAGCAGCGGCTTTAAAAACTTACCATCTAGCTGGAATGACAGAATTTCTTCTGTAAGTACAGCGTCACCTTCTGCAAGTTATTCAACGACACTTTGGGAGCACACTTCTACACAAGGATTAGGAAAAGGTGTTATATTTAAACACGCTGATTGGTATGGTAAAACTGCTAATTTAGCTCCTGATTGGAACGATATTACTTCAGCGATTGAAATTAAAAAATAATAGGATATTCTATTAATAAAAAATCAAACCACTATTCTCTTATTTGTTTAGAGAATAGTGGTTTATTATATTTCCATTTAAGCATGTACAGCATGTCCTACCGCTTGCATTAACGCTTCATGAATTGCTTCTGATAAAGTAGGGTGTGCTGCAATATAATCTCTCATTATATCAGCGGTAACTTCTGTATGAATCATTATGGTTCCTTGACCAATAAGTTCAGTTGCATGAGGACCGATAATAGAAATCCCTACAATTTCTTGGTATTTAGGTTCTACAATGACTTTTACTTTACCTACTTGTTCTCCTAAAATAAGAGCTTTTCCGTTCGCTGTAAAAGGAAATTCTCCGATGAGAATATCACCATATTGTTCTCTTGCACCTTTTTCACTTAACCCGACACTAGCTATTTCTGGAGCTGTGTATATACAACGGGGCACAGCGTGATAATTTACTTTCACGTCTTCTCCGCTTGCGTGTAATGCTGCTGTCGTTCCTTCATGGAAGGCAACATGAGCAAGCTGAATTCCACCGATCACATCACCAGCTGCGTAAATATGCGATACGTTCGTTTGCATATGTTCATTCACAGCAATCCCTTTATTTGAAAACTGAACCCCTGCCTTTTCTAATCCTAATTGTTGCACTCGTGGTTTTCTTCCTACAGAAACAAGAACAAATTCTGGAGTTACTTCGTGAGTAATTCCCTCGTATTCAAATGAAGCTTGCTTCTTATAGTTATTTAAACCTTTTAAAACTGCTCCCGTAAAAATTTTCACCCCATCTTTTTCTAATTTCTCTCTTAAAGTATTCGCGATATCTTCATCTTCACCAGGTATTAATTGCGGTGCCATTTCAACTATCGATACTTTTGTGCCAAGTCTACTATAAATGCTTGCAAACTCGCATCCTATTACACCACCGCCAACGATTAACAATGAAGATGGTACACTCTCAAGAGACATGGCATGGCTACTATTTAAAATCCATTTTCCATCAAACAGAGCGAATGGTAATTCTGTAGGTTCGGAACCAGATGCGATAATAAAGCTCTCTCCATCAACTACTTCTTCTTTATTTCCCTGTACAACTCGCATACGATGATCCGTTTCGAATTTCGCTTTTCCTTTTACAACTTTAATTTTATTTTTCTTCATTAAATATTGTATTCCTTGGACGAGTTGCATTACGATTTGTGATTTCCTCGCCTGTATTTGATCCCAATCAATTGATATACTTCCTGTATTAAGCGTAACCCCATAATCATTCGCTTTTCTCACAATGTCATGTACTTCAGCACTTTCTAACAGTGATTTCGTCGGCATACACCCAACATTTAAACATGTTCCGCCAAGGTCAGCTTCATCAATAAGAGTGACATCTTTGCCATTTTGAGCCGCGGTAATTGCTGCTACATAGCCAGCAGGTCCGCCCCCAATAACAACTAATTTACTCATTCTCTCACCTTCTCTTTATAAAAGAATTGTTATAGGTTCTTCTAAATAATGTTTAATTGTGCGTAAAAATGCAGCTGCTGGTGCACCGTCTAATACACGATGATCGAATGTTAAACTTAAAGGTAACATACTTCCTTTTCTTAATTTTTTCCCTTTAAATACAGGAACATGTTCAATTGCACCTACACCTAAAATACCAGTTTCAGGTGTATTTAATACCGGCGTAAAATATTCAATACCAAAGCTACCTAAATTACTAATTGTAAATGTCGTTCCGTGCATATCATCACTACTTAAGCTACCTGCTCGTGCCTTTTGTGCCACATTCTTAATCTCTTTAGACAACTCTACTAAAGATAAATTATTTGCAAAGCGAATAGCTGGAACGACTAACCCTTTTTCTAATGCGACTGCCATGCCTAAATGCACATGTTCAAATTGATGAATTGCATCATCTATATAAGCGCTGTTCATTTCTTTATGCTCTCCAAGTGCTAATACAACAGCATGCGAGACGAAATCCGTAATAGTTAATTTATTATCATATCTTTTTTGTACAACTTCCGCTATTTCTTTATGTAAAGCAACTAAATCTGTTACATCTACTTTCATCGTTAACGTTAATTGTGCGCTATTTTGTAAGCTTGCGTGCATACGATTTGCGATTGCTTTACGCATACCAGTAACAGGAATCGCTTTACTTTCTTCTCGTTCAGATATTTCCGGAACGTTTACTCTTACCTCAAGTGCTTTTAATACATCTGCCTTTGTAATCCTTCCGCCAGGACCTGTACCAACTAATGCCTTGATATCCAGATTTTCAGACTTTGCAATTTTCTTCGCTATAGGTGAAATTTTAATTCTTTGCTTCGATACTTCTTTCCCATTTGCTTCTTGATTTTGTACATTTTGTACTTCTATATTAGATGTTTTTTCTTCTACAACATGTGTGCTTTCCTGCATTTCTACCTTTTCATTCGGTTTACCGATGTAGCAAATTACAGTACCAGGCGGCACTCCTTCATCTTCACTTACAGCTATATCAAGTACCGTACCATCAGCTGGCGCTTCAATTTCCGTTTCAATTTTTTCTGAATTAATACTAGCAATTAGTTCTCCTTTTGCTACATTATCGCCTGCTTTAATATTCCAGCTCGTAATAATACCTTCTTTCATCGCCATACCTAACTTCGGCATTACAACTTCTACAGCCATGTCTCTCTCTCCCTTCTCATCGTTTTATTACACATGTAATAAAGATTGGTCTCCGATCATTTCTGATACAGTTTCAATTACTTTTTCTGGTGTTGGCAAATACAACTTTTCAAGTGGTGGTGAGAACGGAACAGGTGTATGTGGTGCTGTAATTCGTTTAATAGGTGCATCTAACAAATCAAAACCTTTATCCGCTACAATTGCCGCAATATCTGTTGCAATACTACATCTAGGATTCGCTTCGTCAATGACGATAAGACGATTTGTTTTTTCAACAGATAATAAAATAGTATCTTCATCAAGTGGTGATAAAGATCGTGGATCAATTACTTCTACTTCAAGCCCCTTTTTCGATAATTGCTTTGCAGCTGCAAGCGCTGTATGAACTTGCTTTCCGATTGCGACAATTGTTACATCAGAACCTTCCCGTTTAATATCTGCTTTTCCTAATGGAATTGTATAGTATCCTTCTGGCACTTCACCTTTCATATTGTAAAGTGTTTTATCCTCAAAGAAGATTACTGGATCATCATCTTCAATTGCCGCTAATAATAAGCCTTTTGCATCATACGGTGTGGAAGGAACAACAACTTTAATACCTGGTATGCTCGTAAATAATGCGTACAAACTTTGTGAATGTTGAGCTGCTGCACTAAAACCAGCGCCATGCATCGTACGTACTGTAACGGGTACTTTTGCTTTACCTCCAAACATATAACGGAATTTCGCACCTTGGTTTAATACTTGGTCAAGACAACTACCGATAAAATCATTAAACATTAACTCAGCTATCGGACGTAACCCAGTTGCAGCAGCTGCCATCGCAGCTCCCATATAACCCGCTTCAGAAATTGGTGTATCCAATATACGATTTCGGCCAAACTCTTGTACAAGTCCTTTCGTAACACCAAGAACACCACCCCAAGCTTCATCATCTTGCAGGTGATCAACTTGTGCACCGCCTGCAACATCTTCACCTATTAAAATTACATTTTCATCACGACGCATTGAGATTTTCATCGCTTCATTAATTGCAGTTGACATACTTACTGTTCTAGTCATAATTTTTCACCCTCCTCTTATTTGTAAGAAACGTATACATCTTTTAATAATTCTTCATCGTCTGGGTATGGACTATTTTCACTAAATTCAATGGATCTTTGTACTGCATCATCTACTGCTTTTTCCATATCAACAAGTTCAGATTCTGTTAATAAACCTTCATGAATTAAATGCTTACGGAAATTCACAATTGCATCTTTTTCATTTAAATGTTCTTCTTTTTCTTCTGATGTTTTATATGTTTGTGCTTCACCTTCGAAATGACCATAATTACGATATGTCATACATTCAATAATTGTTGGACCATCACCATTACGTGCACGTTCCACTGCTTCTGCAGCAGCTTTATATACAGCTAGAAGATCTTTTCCATCTACTTGAACACCTGGAATATTATAAGCTTTTGCGCGATCAGCGATAGAATCACAACTTGAAGCATATTCAAATGTAGTTGCTTCACCGTAACCGTTATTTTCTGCAATAAAAATAACTGGTAACTTCCAAATCGCCGCTAAATTAACCCCTTCATGGAATGTTCCTTCATTATTTGCTCCGTCACCGAAGAAGCAAACACTTACATCTTTTGTTCCTTTATATTTAGCTGTTAATGCTGAACCGCAAGCAAGTGGGAAACCCCCGCCTACAATACCATTCGCACCAAGCATTCCTTTATCTAAATCGGCAATATGCATGGAACCGCCTTTACCTTTACATAATCCTGTCGCTTTCCCGAAAAGTTCAGCCATCATACCATTTAAATCACAACCTTTTGCGATACAATGTCCATGACCTCTATGTGTACTTGTAATACTGTCACTATCCGTTAAGTGGGCACATACACCAACTGCTACCGCTTCTTCACCTGCGTATAAATGAACGAAACCTGGCAAAACGCCTTGCGCGAACAATTCATGCACCTTATCTTCAAACTTACGAATTTCTAACATTTTTTCGTACATCCAACGAGCTTGTTCTTTCGTAATTTCATTCCCTTTACTTTCAGTTGTTTTTAACATGTCCAGCCCTCCTATTTTCTTGTTCGTCTTTTATATTGCAAGTATTGTGCCAATTTCGAATTCTTGTTTTAATAGGTTTTCTCTATCTTTAAACAATAAAAAAGTGGACAAAATGAGACGTTTGTCTCGTTTTGTCCACTTTTGTTCCCTTAATAAGAGAATTGTTACTTTATTCATTATCAAAGCTCTTCTGTAATTTTCGGATGTAAATAATTTGACCAATATGATATGCATTATGAGTTGTTACATTCGCTAGCACTTCCCACCACTTTGCAGAAACAGGAAATCCCACTACATCACTTTCAACCTTTTCTTCATTTATGAGATTTTGCCATTGTAACAGTTTTTCTAGTAGTTTTTCCCGTAATTCATCGAAAGTTTGATTATCTGAAAGCATAAAACTTTTGTTATTATCTCCTATAGCGGGTACTGCATTCACATTTGATTCTTTATACCTAGTTTGCCACGTAGAGTTCCAATACAGTAAATGTTGTACGATTTCAGCTATACTATTACTCTCTTCATTCGGTTTCCAGAAAGCTTCCCTCTCAGATAAATCCTTAACTGCATCTGAAAATGGCATATACCAACTGGGATCATTTGCATTCGCTAATAGCTGATCTGCTAATACAGCTTTTACATGGACCATTTTTCTTCCCTCATTTCATTATCATATTAATATACACTACTCTATATACGCTGATTCCCTATAATCCCCTTTTTTTACATACAAATTGATTTCATACTAAATGTAAGAATAATAGATTTTCTTATCATAACTCGTTATGATAAAAGAAAAAGAAAGCTGGCGAAAAATGAATAAAAAAATCGCAATAATTACTGGAGCCTCAAGTGGATTTGGACTATTAACTACACTCGAACTCGCAAAAAAAGATTATTTAGTTATCGCTACAATGCGAAACCTTGAAAAACAAGGAACCTTACTATCCCAAGTTACTCAACTTAACTTACAGCACAATATAAAAGTTCAACAATTAGATGTAACAGATCAAAATTCTATACATAATTTCCAATTGTTTTTAAAAGAAATTAATAGAATAGATCTCCTTATAAATAATGCAGGATTTGCAAATGGGGGCTTTGTAGAAGAAATCCCAGTAGACGAATATCGAAAGCAATTTGAAACGAACCTTTTTGGAGCTATATCAATCACTCAGCTTGTTTTACCATATATGAGAGAACAAAGAAGCGGAAAAATCATTAATATAAGCAGCATTAGCGGCCAAGTTGGATTTCCTGGTTTATCTCCTTATGTATCTTCAAAATATGCATTAGAAGGCTGGAGTGAATCGCTTCGCTTAGAAGTAAAACCTTTCGGAATAGACGTCGCTTTAATTGAACCAGGTACTTATAACACAAACATATGGGAGGTTGGTAAACAACTAGCTGAAAACCAATCTGATACAACATCTCCTTACAAAGAATATATGGATAAAATACAAAAACATATTAATAGCGGTAGTGATACATTTGGTAATCCGATAGATGTTGCTAATAAAATCGTTGAAATTGCTGAAAAAAAGCGTACTACTTTACGATATCCTATTGGAAAAGGTGTAAAATTTATGATCTTTACGAAGAAGATTCTTCCTTGGAAATTGTGGGAATACCTTGTTTTGAGAAGCTTTAAGAAGATGTAATAACCTTTTTGAAAACTATTTTGAAAGAGGTGCTAATTAAATGTTAGGTTTACCGTATGGGAAAGTGTTTTTAGTGCCGTGGACTGAAGAATGGGAAATTGAGTTTATGAAAGAGAAACAAATCATTGAGGAACAAATTGGCGAACATATTTTAGCGATACACCATATTGGTAGTACTTCTATTCCATATTTAAGTGCAAAGCCAATTATTGATATAGCAATTGAATTAGAAAATTATACGGACGGTATACATTGTATTAAAAAGTTAGAACTACTAAACTATAAATATAGAAAAGAAGTATTACCCGAAAGATACTATTTTAATAAAGGTGAACCAAGAACTCATCAAATTCATATGTATGGACAAGGGAATACATATTTAATAGAACAATTACAATTTCGTGATTACTTAATAGACAATAAAACTGCACGCATGCAGTATGAACAGTTAAAGATTCAACTTTCACAAGCTAATCCTACTGATAAACATAAGTATGCAGAGGATAAAACTAATTTCATTACATCTATATTAACTAAAATAAATGCTTAAATAAACAAGAAACCATTTAGTAGTAAATGGTTTCTTGCTTATTAGTTATTTCATTATTTGTACTATCAAATTTTTATTATACAGCAGGTGGAAAGAAGTAAAATAGTATCGAAGTCATAAAAATAAACGTGCATACCCCAATTACCGAAAATATATATTCTTTCGACTCTCTATCATACTTCCATTCCATCAATGCTCTTAAGATTAACGTCCCACCTAAATAAGAAAAAATGACATAAGCGATATTAACACTTTCAAATTTAAAGATAAATATAAAGCTAGTTATTAAATAAATAAAAAGTAGTCCTATTTCCATTTTTTTATGTAAACTATTTACATGTTTCTTATATCCCCAAAAACCACCCTTGGGCATATTAAATTTTTTTCTTAAAAACTTATCGAGAAAGTAGACAGCTATACAAAAAACAATAGTTATAATCCAAAAAGTAGAAGCTCCCATTTTCACCCCTCCTATTATTTCATTTAATTACTTGAAATAAATTGGACTATATTACGGTTATCCCCTTCTAAATAACTTATGATGCCTTCAGGATATGTCGGCTTCTCCTGTAATTCCTCTAGACTTTTCCAAATTAATATAATATCCTCATGCTCTTTATGCCTTATTTCATTTGTAATGATTTTTTCAACAGTCCCCCAATGTATCAATGTACAATGATGACCATTTTCGTTGCCCCACTCAAAAATGTGTTCATTTACAATTGCTAACTCTTGAACATCAACTTTCAAATCGTATTCTTCTATTAACTCTCGAATCATTGCTTCTTTTGACGTTTCACCAAATTCAATAGAGCCACCTGGAAAACGGTAAAATGATTCATTCTCATCACATTGTACAAGTACTTTTGAATGTTCGTCGTTTACAATCATTATTTCAGCACGTAATTTAGGTATTTTCATTTTGTCACTCCGTTCATTCCACATATGATTAAATCCAATAACTATAAAAGAAGAGATTAAACATAATTCCTGTTATTATTAATAATGGAACTGTCCCTAAAGAAATGACATATTCCCTCGATTCTTTATCAAATTTCCACTCCATAAATGATTGAAAGCAGTATAAAGTTATTAAAAATAAAATGGGTAAATTACTAATATAAACGGGATTTAAAGTAGCACATATCATCGTAACAATTATATAAGAAATAATAAGAGCCCTAGTGCCCCATTTATGAAAGTTGTTTACATATTTACTATTCCAGGCAGTTTGTTTCGGTATATTTAATTTTTTTCTCACTACTTTTTCCAAAATAACTACAAATATGATTCATAATACTAATAAAATTACTTTAACTAAAAACAGTGATGTCTCCTCCTTTACCTTTTCTCCGGCTGATCACTCGGATACGTAGCACTCTCTTTATTTTCAACGTCCCAACTAATTATAGTCGCACTATCGCGTCCGAATTGATGATGAACTTGCTCTAATACATGATGAACACTTTCTTCAAGTTTTTTATTATTTCTATTCATATTATTATACAGATTTACTGGCGTTTCATATCGGCGTTCCCCGCATTCTAATACTCCATCTGTCACCATTACAATTCGGTTCTTTCCAGTACGTAATTCACGAATACCTGATGAATAACAAGGAACAGGTAAATCAAATGTGTTTACATTTCCAATCCATTCGTAAAAATGACGTTGATTTAATGCATATTGTCCTAACTTATGTAACTCTTCATGAAATACATACACTAAACAATCACCAATAGAAAGCCACCATATATAATTTTCTTTTCTTACACATAGTAAGCAAGCTGTTTCACCTTGTATTCTTTTGCACTTTTCCTTAAATGAAGGTGACTGAAAAATTGTAAGTATATGATTTTCAACAGACTGAAATACTGTATCAATTCGTTCATTCAAAATTACGCTTATATTTTCATATTCTTTGTCGATTGTATTTACTACTAAATCAACACTTTCCGTACTATTATGCCCATCTAAAATAGCTGCAAATTCCCATTCACCATTTGACCAAACTAATGCACCATCTTCATTCTTTTTCGCTCCAGCACTTATATTCCCGCCATATTTACCAAGTACAATATCACCATATTGCTTAACTGAAATTTCTCCTAAACACATTTCTATATTTCCAACCCATGAATATTGTGTATTATTTGTTGTATGCATACTCATTTACCATATACTTACGTATTCTTTCGCATAGTTTTTTTATTTTCTCTTCATCACCATATGGTGCACCAGTCCATTTCGCTACTTCGGTTGGTGACCAAAATTCTTTTGGTGTATTTGGATAACGTGGAATAATGTGCATATGCATATGTGGTACACCATTTCCTGAAACAAAAGTGTAAATATGCTCTGCACCTTCGCTTTCTTTTAGCGCTTTACTTACTCTACTTGTTATAAGTCCGAACGCTTTCGCTTCTTCATCTGTTAGTTCAGCAAGGCCAGGTACATGTCTTTTTATATCTATCATTACATAACCTAGGTATGTTTCTTCACTATCCCAGTAGACATGTCCAACGTAAACGAGTTCATCTTCGTAAATAGCTCCACCTGGAACTATAATATTTCCTTTATGTTTTTCGCAAATGAAACAGTTTTGTTCTATTTGATTGTTTGTTGACATATCCATCACCTTCCTTTTCATATATAATAGCACAAAAAAAGGAAAAATAGGTTTAACATTCCGAATTTTCATTCTTTTGATGCAACAATTTTTGAAATGAATTTACATCTCATTATTTCTTCAAAAACGCAATCCCAATTATAATCCCAATCACAATTCCGATTACTAAATTATTTGTAAAGTGCCCTTGAAATACACCGATTACAACCCCTATACCGACACCTATTGCCAAAGCA
Source organism: Bacillus sp. ME78 (assembly GCF_903970865.1). Classification (NCBI taxonomy): domain Bacteria; kingdom Bacillati; phylum Bacillota; class Bacilli; order Caryophanales; family Bacillaceae; genus Bacillus; species Bacillus sp. ME78. The sequence goes on along the minus strand of NZ_CAJCKK010000034.1, from coordinate 13,412 downwards.
TCATTTCTTTTTTTATTTTTAGCCAAAATTGCATCTCCTCCCATCATTTCTGCTTAAACAACATGCATTCACTTAAATGTATTAATATACGCACTATCTCGCTTGAATCTTTTCAAAAAATGCACTTTAACTTCATATATAATATTTTCCATTTTCTGTACATACTCCTTTTATAATGAAAAAATTTCAAATAACCATTAAATATATATAGGCATTTACTATAAGAAAGATCCGTATTTTATTGAAGGAGGAACGATTCAAATGCATCCTCATTGGAATCCAAATATAAATCAACAGTATGTTTATTCCCCCATCCTGTAAGGAATACATTGCATCATGATTCACAATATATGATGCAGCGCATCGCAAGTCTTGAAAGTCAGTTAGCTAAATTAATCTCATTAATTGAAGAAAATAATCAATTAATTAAATCCATGGAACAACAGCAAAACCAAGTTTCTGCACCAGCTGGAGGTTCTGTTATCGTTCGTATGTAAACTGGATGCAATAAAAAACACACTTTGTAGTATAAAAGTGTGTTTTTTGGTCATTATTTTCTTTTCGTATGGAACCCTTGTGTAATTCGGTCTAATATAATTGCGATTACTACGATAGCTAATCCAGCTTCAAATCCCATTCCGATATTAACTTGTGTTACCGAGCGATATACATCAACTCCAAGTCCTGGAGCTCCTACAAGTGATGCTGTTACAACCATCGATAATGAAAGCATAATACTTTGGTTCACACCAGCCATAATCGTTCCGGTTGCAAGTGGTAATTGTACTTTAAATAGTTTTTGTGATGCAGTGGATCCAAATGCATTCGCTGCTTCAATTAAATCTTCTGGAACTTGTCTAATTCCTAAGTCAGTAAAACGAATTGTCGGTGGCATTGCAAAGATTACTGATGCAATAATGCCAGGTACTACACCTACTCCGAAAAATGTGATCGCTGGAATAAGGTATACGAATGCAGGCATTGTTTGCATAAAATCTAATGTTGGTTTTAAAAATTTTGAGAAACGTTCATTTTGAGATGCTAATATACCAATTGGAATTCCGACAATAATTGAAATAATAACTGACGTAAGTACGAGTGCCAATGTTTGCATCGTTTGTGCCCAGTAGTTAATATTCAAAATAAATAATAATCCAATAAGCGTAAAAATGACTAAAGATGGTTTTCTCGTTGTGTACCAAATGAGGAAACATAAGATAATAATCATCAATATGGCAGGTATTATTGTTAAAAAATTAGTGAGTAAATCAACGAATCCACCAATAATATAAGAGAATCCTCGGAATAAGCCTTCAAAGTGCTCATATAAACTTGCAACAAATGAGTCGACCCATTCCCCTAATGGAATACGCGGTATACTATTCATCGTCTTTCACCTCTTCCTCAATGTTTCCTGCAAGAGCTTGAATGACACTTTCACGTTTAATAATTCCTCTTAGCCTTTTCTTCTCATCGATTACTGGTAACGGATATTTCATCTCCGCCATTTTTGCATACGTCTCTTCCAGTAAAGTATCTAAATACACATGCGGAATATCATTAAGTAATAAATCAGCAATCGGCCACTGTTTTTGTACTGCCTTACTCGCATCATCCGCAGTTAATATACCTAAAAACTCATACTTTTTGTTTACAACATATACAGTTGAAACACCAGCATTCCTCATAATTTGAAGAGCTACACGAGGTCCACGATCAATTAATAAAGTTTCTGGTCGTTTTAAAATAGACTCCGCCGTAATTACTTTTCCTAAATTCACGTCCGCAACAAACTTTTCTACAAATTCATTAGCGGGGCTCATCATAATTTCTTCTGGCGTTCCAATTTGAACGATTTCTCCATCTTTCATTAATGCGATACGATCTCCAATTCGAAGCGCTTCATCTAAATCATGCGTAATAAATATAATCGTTTTTTCCATTTTATCTTGCAACTCTAACAATTCATCTTGCATTTCTTTTCGAATAAGTGGATCTAATGCACTGAATGACTCGTCCATTAGTAATACATCTGGATTATTCGTTAGTGCCCTTGCGATTCCAACGCGCTGCTGCATACCACCACTAAGTTGACTTGGATAATTATCTTTATGATGATCGAGTCCTACTAACTGTAGCGATTCTAACGCTTTTTTCTCTCGCTCTTCAACCGGAACTCCTTGTATTTCTAAGCCATATGCAACATTTTGTATAACTGTACGATGCGGAAATAGAGCGAATTTCTGAAAAACCATACTCATTTTCGTTCTTCTTACTCTCCGTAACTCTTCTTTTCCCATCGTTGCGATGTCTTCACCATCTATGTATATATGACCTGCAGTTGGTTTAATCAATTGATTTAACATACGAACTAGCGTAGATTTCCCGCTACCAGACAAACCCATAATAACGAAAATTTCTCCAGAGTATACTTCAAACGTTGCTTTTTTCACCCCAACGTTCATTCCTGTCTCTTTTAAAATTTCCGATTTACTTTTTCCCTCTTTTAATAAGGAAAGGGCTCTTTGCGGATGTTTCCCGAATACTTTTGTTACGTTTTCAACACGCACCTTTGTATTATCCATGTCACTACTCCTTTTCTACCCATCTATTCACATAGTGTTGCGATTTTACAAAGAAATATTACATAAAAATGACATTCATAAGATTTCTTTAAAATTCTCGTTTCCGTTCATAATAAGAATGCTTACTTATACATTTATTTTATAAGGCAAACGTTACTTAGGAGGTTTTCGATGCGAAAGAAAATTTGGTTTATATGCCTTGCATTATTTATTACTATGATTTTCACTTCATGTAATGCAACAAATGCAAATTCGAAAGGAAAAATTAAACTTGGTGTAACAAGTTGGAAAGAAAATATTGCAACTGCAAACATGTGGAAAGTTTTATTAGAAGAAAAAGGCTACAAAGTTGAGCTCATGTATTTAGAAAAAGCCGCAATTTGGACTGGTGTTGCTCGTGGCGATGTTGATGCGAATTTAGAAGTATGGCTACCAGTTACAGATAAACCGCTAAACGATCGTTATAAAGATGATATTGTCTTAAAATCAAAATGGTACGAAGGTACTGGACTAGGTTTAGTCGTCCCTTCTTATATGAAAAACATAAACAGTATCGAAGATTTAAATGCTCATAAAGATGAACTAGATAATAAAATTGTCGGTATCGAACCCGGTAGTAGTCTTATGAATTTAACGAATAAAGCAATGAAAGAATATGATATAAAACTAAAACTTGTCCAATCCTCTGAAGCTGCGATGATGAGTGAACTAAAGAAAGCATATACAAAAAAGAAACCAATCGCTGTTACGCTTTGGAATCCGCATTGGGGGTTTTCAGAATTTGACTTGAAATATTTAAAAGACCCTAAGAAAGTATATGGTGAAAAAGATGACATTTATTACTCCGTTCGTAAAGGTTTCGAAAAAGATCACCCAGATGTTATAAAATACTTTGATAAATGGAAAATGAACGATGAACAGCTCGGTACGTTAATGGTCATGTTAAATAAAACAAAAGATCCTGAAGAAGCTGCGCGAAAATGGATTAAAAAAAATCAAGCATTAGTTGATGAATGGGTAAAGGATTAATAAAAAGGCTAGAGAATTAATATATCCTCTAGCCTTTTTCATCTTATTTTTTCGTAACAACATCATCTACAATCCCATATTCCTTCGCTTCTTCTGCAGTCATAAAATAATCTCTTTCTGTATCATGTGCTACTCTTTCAATCGGTTGGCCTGTTTTTTCTGCAATCATTTTATTAATATCATGCTTTAACTTTAATATTCTTTTCGCAGTTATTTCAATTTCTGTTGCTTGCCCTTGTGCACCACCAAGCGGCTGATGAATCATAATTTCACTGTTAGGGAGCGCAAACCGTTTTCCTTTTGCTCCAGATAATAATAGCAATGCACCAAATGATGCCGCAAAGCCCATGCACAGCGTTTGCACATCTGGTTTAATTAAATTCATCGTATCTAATATTGCAAAACCTGCTGTCGTTGAACCGCCGGGGCTATTGATGTATAAGAATATATCTTTCTCTGCATCTTCTGCTTCTAAAAATAATAATTGAGCTACGACACTACTCGCTACTTGATCATTAATTTCTGAACCGATAATAATAATGCGGTCTTTTAATAACCTTGAGTATATATCATAGGAACGTTCTCCTAATTTTGTTTGTTCTACTACATATGGAATTGCATTCATTTTAAATCCCTCCAATACTTGTTATGCTGCGCAAAGCATACAACTGTAGGAAGAAGGTTGTTTCACATTAAATAATAAGACTGGCTGTTTAGATGGTAACTTAGTAAAATCTATTGACGGAAGCAGTTTCGTTAATAATTCCGGTCTCTCTTCTCGAATAGACGTTACTACAACTTCCATATCATCTGTGAATTCGACTATCTCGACCCCTTCTTCACTTACAGTTTTCAGCCTATTTCTACTCCGGAATAAAGAAGCTTTCACTGCACCTTCTGATACAGAACACACTTTAGCAATATCAGCGATACTATATTGAAAAACATCTTTTAATAATAAAATTGCGGATTGCTGTACATTTAATGAAGACAATACTTTCCCTACCATTTCATGCAAATCTGCAATGTTCTCATGTGGTTCTTCAGAAGTGATTTGTTCTCTTATTTTTTCATGAACAGACTTAGACTTCATCTGATCTAACCAACGATTTCTTGCTATTTTATAGACGAGTGTCATACAAATATCTTTATTTCTATATTTTTGAAGTACTTTACACACTGTTTCTTGGGCGAGATCTTCCCCATCCCATTTGTTTTTCGTTAAAAAAGTACAGTATCTTTTTAACTCTCCATATTGTTCAATTAAAAAGTTTATATTTGAATGATTCATATCGATACGGTTCTTTAAAACATGAGTTACTTTTGTGCACAAAATAACCACTCCTTTTCAGCGCTTACTTAATAAACGATTCAACATTAAAAAAAGTTACGGGGATATAAAAAATAATGTTTATGTTCAATAATTCGCGGTCATAAATATGTTATGTACAATTTTACGTGAGGAGGAACAAATTTGCCAAAATTAACAATTGAAGGTGCGGGAACATTTGATGTAAAAGAAGGAACGAAGTTAGTATTAGCAATTGAAGATAGCGGTGTCAACATTCTTCATCGTTGCGGCGGGAATGCACGTTGCACAACTTGTAGAGTAGAAATACTAGCAGGTGATTTCTGTGAAGCGAGTGCGAATGAGAAACATGCAATGACGGAAAAAGGGATTGAAGATCATTTACGATTATCTTGTCAAATGCGTGTACATAAAGATATAGTCGTTCGTCCGGTACTTACAGTTGAAAATTCAGGTCTTGATGCTGGACCGCGTCCGGCGGAGTAAAGCGATGAATTTAAAACAGCTCGCTGGCGAATATGCCGCTAACTTTGTAAATGATGGCATGAAGATTGGGCTTGGTACAGGTTCTACTGTATATTGGACAATACAAAAATTAGGTGAGCGTGTAAAAGAAGGATTATCATTTCAAGCTGTACCGACATCAAAGGAAACTGAAGCATTAGCACAGCAACTAAATATCCCCCTAATTTCGTTAAACGACGTACAAAGTCTTGATCTTACAATTGATGGAGCGGATGAAATTGATTCAAATTTACAGCTTATAAAAGGCGGTGGCGGTGCATTACTTCGTGAAAAAATCGTTGCCTCTTCCTCTAAAGAACTAATTATCATTGCTGATGAATCGAAACTTGTAACACATTTAGGTACTTTTCCATTACCTATTGAAATCATCCCTTTTTCATGGAAACAAACCGAAAATAAAATTCAGTCTTTAGGGTGTCAAACAACATTACGTTTGAAAAATAATGAAACCTATATAACCGATAACAATAACATGATTATCGATTGTATATTCCCTAATCATATTTCTAATCCTGCCCATTTACACACTCAATTAAAAATGATTACTGGTGTAGTTGAAACAGGGTTGTTTATAAGTATGACGAGTAAAGTAATTATCGGCGCTAAAAATGGGATAAAAGAATTGTAATAAAAGCTAACTTTTTAAAGTTGGCTTTTTAGTATGTTCTTCTCTTTATAGCGCATTATTATGATATACTATGAAAACACAAGCTGATTACATTAGAAAGGACTGAACATTTTGCAATCCAAACTTATAACAGAACTTACTGATTTAGAAACTGCCTTTCATATTCGAAAAGAAGTATTTGTAAAAGAACAAGGTGTCCCTCTTGCAGATGAATTCGATACATTCGATGAAATCGGAGAGCAATGTAAACATATTTTAGTTTATTATAATGAGCTTCCTGTAGGTACAGGGCGTATACGATTTGTTGATGGCGTCGGAAAATTAGAACGTATTTGCATTTTAAAAGATTATCGTACATACGGATTAGGTAAAGTTATTATTCAAACGTTAGAAGAAATTGCTCGTAACGAACAAGCTACAAAAGTGAAACTACACGGGCAAACACAAGCTGAAGGATTTTATAAAAAATTAGGTTATGAAACTTCTTCTGATATATTTATGGAAGATGGCATTCCGCATATACTTATGACGAAAATGTTATCATAATAAAAAGGGTAGTGTATGAATCTTATGTATTCATACACTACCCTTTTTTATTAATAGAAAAGTGAATTCTCAAGATTCCCTTTTTCATCAAAGCCCATCATCTCTTAGTTCATATCTAGGTAAAGCTTACACTGTTTTCCATAATGATAATGCATAAATCCAGTTCGGATCACCATTTCCTTGATAACTCTGGACTGCTTCATATACTTTTCCTTCGTGTAGAACTCTATCTCCCTTTTTATATGCTTTTTTTGCATCCCACGCTTCATATAAAGCGCTTTCGGTTTTTGTAGTAATTGTGAATATATCACTCTGTACGGATTCATTTCCAGCTACATCAACAGCTTTTACTACATATTTATAAGTAGTATTAGCGAGCAGATTTTTATCCATATAAGAAGTTGTATTGGATGTTGCAATCTTTTTCATTGATCCTTCTGTTTCTCTATAAATATCGTAATGGTCTACACCAATATTATCGTCAGATGGACTCCACATTAAATCCACACTTGACGCTGTCGTTCCCATACTATGTAATCCTTTTGGTTGTGTTGGTGCTTCTGTATCAGGAATCTCATCTGTTGTTTTTACTGTAAGCGCTGTACTTTCTTTCGATACATTTCCAGCTGAGTCAATTGCTTTTACAGTATAAGAGTATTCTGTGCTTGGTTGTAATTTCTTATCAATAAAATGAGTGCCTAGTACTGTATCGATCATCTCTCCGTTACGGAAGATTTGATATCCTTTTACCCCTACATTATCCGTAGAAGCGTTCCATGTTAGTTCTACACTATTCGCTGTTACTTTTTGCGTCTGAAGTCCATTTGGAATACTTGGCGCTTCTATGTCTGGTTTCACATCATTAATAAGATTAACATCAATTACATTATAGAATGCATTTGCTGTATCAGCTACATCCCATACTGCTAAAATCACATGATATCCACTACGATCAGTAGGTACATTGATTTTATGAGTTAAATTATTTGAAGCTGCAGAACCATCATGTTGTACAGTTCCAATTGGTTCGAAATCTGCTCTTGTTAGCGCTTTATTTGGATTCCATCCTTTTTTAGTAATATAGTAATGCCACTTACTCGTTAAGTGAGGCGCAGTATACTTCCAAGTAAATGTATTTTCCCCACCAGTGATTGTATTTTTAAACCAACGATTTGCTGTTTGTTGATCTAAAATACCGCCAAATTTTCCGCCTGCTGAAGCAATTTGTCCATCTACTGGACCACCTTGTGGGAACCCTTTTGGAGCTTCTAAACTTTGTGGTTCATACATAACACTTCCACAGTTTACATTTAGCGCACCATAAGTTGGACTACATAAAGCGGATCGGCTACTAGGCTTTTCAACAAAACCGTGCGCATAAGCATTTTGAGGAATAAGTGTCGTACTAATAATTCCAGCTGTTAATGCTACAGCTCCTAAACTTTTTTTGTTCATTTTCATATTTTGTAGTTGTTTTAAAAATCGATTATTCATGTTCATGTCTCCTTCTTGTTATACTTTGTAGTGGAATGTGGGCTTTGATGTAAAAGAATAACAAGAGACAAACTTGTACCGATGTATGTGTTAATTATGCATACACCGCAGTGAAATTATATTTTTCTTGTGAAATATTTCACTTTATGAATATATCATGACATAGAAATTACCTGAGTATGTGCAGAAGTTGTGCAGAAACAGTGAAATTATTACTAACATGTAAAACTAAGTCCTAACATTTTAAAATACAATTTGAATATATTTATCTATCATCTTTACTTCATAATTAACAATACATTTAACTGGTTAACTTTTATTCTTATACTTATATTTCTCAGTGCCTTAGTTTTAACCATACTAGATATTAAAAATAAGAATTATAAAGTTAAATAAAAAGCATCCTATTTAGATGCTTTTCTAATGTATAATTTCATTTTTTTCACTGACCTACAAATATAAAAATTTCATCAACAGCTTCCTTATATCCACCTGATTTTTGGAAAGATTCCTTCAAATTCAAAGCAACTTCTTTAAATGAACGATTATTTAATACTATTTCTACACTTTCACTTAGTTGATCCACAGTTAATCCTTGCATTTGTAATTTTACTCCTGCTCCAAGACTCTCCACTTGCTTTGCGACTACTGGCTGATCTGCACTTTGCGGTATTACAACGAGCGGAACCCCGTTATACAGTCCTTCATGCGCACTGTTCATCCCGCCGTGTGTAATAAATAGTTTCGTATATGTAAGCAGCTCAGTTTGGGGTACATAGTTTTTCACAATGAAGTTTTTAGGGATTTCGCCTAGATCACTTATTTTTGTTTTACTACCAATAGACATAACAATTGTATGCTCACTATTCTCAAAGGCCTTCATACACAGTTTATAAAAGTCAATCGCTTCATTAAAAACAGTACCTAATGAAATATAAATCGGACTTTTTACTTCAATTGAAGTAAAATCAACGTCTCTGTTTTTCATTTGTGCAGAGATAGATGGTCCTACAAATTTATATGTTTCATCAAACGTATCACCAAAAGGCTGGAACTCCTTAATTGTATACACAATAGTAAGGGGTGCAGGATTACAGAAAACTTCATACGATGATTTTATTTCAACACCATATTTTTCAGCAATTCCCTTCGTTAAGTTTTGAAAATCATTCTGTATTTTATCATGAATTTCTACTGGGATATTTTTTGACAGATGACCTAACATTTGCTCAAAAGATTTTTCATCCTGCGCAAAAGATGTACATGAATTTATGGCTGGAAGTTTAAGGATTTGAGCAATTAAATGGCCACAGCCAAACATAGAATCATGAATTATGTAATCAAAATGTTCACCTTCAATTTGTTCTAAAACGCTAGGTATTACAATATCCGCTGTATGTAGAAGGCCATTTATTCTTTCCTGTAAATAATTTCTGCCTCCAGATAGAAACGCTTTTATAAATTTTTGATCATCAATCGTTCGTACAGTAGCACCTGTCTTCTCAATCCGCTCCCTGAAAGCTTCTATTGAAAAATAAACGACCTCTTCACCACGAGAAATCAATTCATCTACAACTTGTAAAGTTGGATTTATATGTCCTTCTGATCCAGCATTAATAAATAAAACACGCGCCATAATAAACACTCCTTACGTTAAATCATTTCTATGTTGGCAAGAGTATAGATCCCCTTCGTATCATATTCCTGCTAAATTGACCTAGCAAGTCTAAAACCGAGATCTTCTATATGAAATGTAGGATGGCTTCGGCGACGACAAGTAGCGCCGCAACCTCTCGCTGCTTCAGCCCAACTACCTCCACGAAAAATGCGGTATGTTCCGTATACTTTTTCATCATACAAATCATAGCACCATTCCCAAACGTTCCCTAACATATCATAGAGTCCCCATGCATTCGGTTCCTTTTGGCCAACGTCATGAATATGTCCATTTGAATTTTCATTATACCATGCTATATCATGAAGTTTCCCGTATGTATATCCGGTTGTACCTGCTTTACATGCATATTGCCACTCTGCCTCAGATGGCAATCGGTAGCCATTTGAATCTAACTTACATCTAACAATTTGACCACCATCACTAATAGAATAATATTCTTTTAATCCTGCTTTTTTTGAAAGTACATTACAAAACGCAATGGCATCGTTCCATGAAATATTTACAACTGGTTTATGATTATTTTCAAAATTATTTAATGTACTATTTGTAATAGCATCATATAGTTCCGTTGTTACAGCATACTTTGCAAGAAGAAATGGTTGAATTTGTACTAGCCATTCTTTTTTTATTCGATCATCTCTTAATACTACCTCTCCAGCTGGAATATTGACCATTAATGAATCAATTAGTTGAATTAAATCGTTAGTCATTTTCTATTCCTCCAAACGTTCATTTTATATGAACTTATAGTCATATACTCATTACAAAATACAATTTTCAAAATGCGTTAAATTTTTCATAATAAAAAACGATTAGTTTTATTAAACTAATCGGTAAGATCTACAAAGAATTGTTTTGTTACATTCTATTATTATATGTGCTCTAAAAATTTCCGAACCTCATTTGGAGATTTTAAAACAATAACCTTTTTCTCTTCGGGAAATTGCTCTAACCCTTTTAAAATTGTAGGTCGTTTAGCATTAGGATATTCCCATATCCATTTAAAAAATTGCAAATCAAATCTTTCTTCACATCCCGCGCCCATATCTGGTCTTGTTTTATTTCGGTATTTTACAATTCTTTTAAAAGCCCTATAAACACAAATTGTTCTATGAATATCAAGGAAGATAATTGTATCAGCTGCATTCAGTCTTATACCCATCGTCCCGCCATAATTCCCATCAATAATCCATTTCTCATCTTTAATTAAGTTATTTTGAACTGTTATTTGTTCTTCTCTCGGAACACCTTCCCAATTCGGTTTCCAAAATAATGCATCAAGATGATGCACCTTAATATTTAATTTATTCCCTAACTGCCTTGCTAATGTAGATTTTCCTGAACCACCAGAACCAATTAATATTATTTTTTTCATAAAGGGCTCCTTTTTAAAATCGATTATTTCCTCCGTAACATAAACTCACAAAGTATTCCCACTCCAACACCAATTGTATAAGCCACTAAATCACTCCACAAAAAACCGTATCCCAACACGAGTCCGCCTAAAGTCGTTGCACGAATGCTATCTATCCACTTCGCATGATACAATTGGCTCACTTCAATCCCGTAGCAAAACATTAAACTAATAAAAGCCAACTTCTTCGTCTCTGTTTTAGGAAACAAAAATCCAAAGCCAGTGAAAATCATTAATGCCCATAAAGCATCGCCTAAGTAATTATTTAATAGATGTGGTAGTGCAAAAGAAAACTTTCTTGAGCTAAGACCTAAAATAATAACAACTATAGTAAATAGTGCATATAATACTCTATTTCGTTTCGTATTCATTTTAAAGTCTCCTAATATGTAATGTAAAACTGTAAATAGCTAGTAAAACAAAGTTATTTTACTAGCTATTTATTAATTGCTTTTATGATAAGAAAATGTGGATTCATATTTAAATAATAATATGATTTTTTGTCTACTTCTTTCATCTTTTCAACTGCCTTCGGTTCCACTATCTCTTCTAATACAAAATAATTTGTAGTTTCATTTATTATGTCTTGTAGTGACCTTCTGAAAAATTCGACTTCAATTGTAATGTTCGGTTTAACCCAAGTATCTATTAATAGCTGTTTTTCAAAATAACTTTCACATGGAAACTTTGTGAAATCCATAAAAGGATGATGGATAGAATATATAAGTTCTCCACCCGGCTTCAATACGCGACGAAATTCTTGAAATACTTGATTCCAATTTTCTAAGTAATGAAGAGTTAACGAACTTACAATCACATCATACGTATTATTTTCAAATGGCAATGTTTCTTGCAGATCATGACAAAGGAACGTTGCTTCTTCTCCTATATTTTCTTTTGCTGCTTTTACCATTTCAGGACTTACGTCAATTGCTGTAACATTTGCTCCTCTTCCTATGAATTGAGAAGTATACCATCCAGCTGCACATCCAGCATCTAGTATCTTTTTTCCTTCTAGTTCCTTTGAAATAAGCTCCATCATCGCCGGTCTTTCATAATAACTGTTATATGGATTTGCGAAATCTAGATTTTCTTTATATGTACTCGCTAATTTATCATACGTATCTTTAATCGAATCTTTCATTACACACACTCCTAATACATATTAATTCATTAACTCCTGCTGCTTTTTCTTTGAAAATGATTGTAGTACTAGATCATACGACCAATCAATCATTTTATTAATTTGCTCCTGCTCTATACCCTTATGAATATAAACGGTATTCCAATGTTTTTTATTCATATGATACCCTGGAATAATTGTTTCTGGATAATCTTCTCTTATTCTTAATGCGACTTCTGGATCACACTTCAATGTAATCGCAGCTTTTTCGCCTTCTTCATGATTTACTATCGCAAATATTTTATTATTAAGCCTCATACATGTTGCACTCCAACCATCTGGAGAATCTTCTGTCGCTTTTCTTTTCGATAAACAGTACGCTCTTGTTGCATTCATTTTAATTGGCACCTCTTATTCTTTCCCTGTTTGATTACGATGCATCACAATTTGCTTCGTTGTTTGAAATTGTTGCTCACCATAAAACTTTATTAGCTTCTCTCCGCAAAATAGACTAACAATATCAATATGAGATATTTCTCGAAGTAATATTGTTAGCATCTTCTCTCCAATACCTTTATTTCTTACACTCTCATGTACGACAACATCTTCAATGTATGCTCGAAAAACACCATCAGAAACGACTCTAGCAAATCCAACTAATTCATTTTCTTCCCATACTCCAATGGCTATGCTATTCTTTAATATTTTTTCAATATCGACTTCTTTTCTTTCTGGCCACCAACCGACAGAATCATAAAGTTTTTTTATTTTTTCTGCACAGATTAGTTGTTCTTGTTGCAATTTATACGTGTACATATTCTTTCTCCTATCAAACAGTATACATAATATTATTATAATCTCTTTTCAAAAAAGTGCTGACTATGACCTTTCGGGTGATCTTCAACAATACCATACTCCCTGTAACCGTGCTTTTTATAAAATTCTGGTGCTTGAAAACTAAATGAATCTAGCAATATTAATCTACACCCTTTTTCCTTCGCAATCCCTTCAATTTCATGTAAAAGTTGGCTGCCATAACCGTCATGACGAACTGATTCATCAACCCATAAAAATTCGATAT
>NZ_CAJCKK010000033.1:0-45152 GCF_903970865.1 Bacillus sp. ME78 | reverse complement strand
GATAACTTTCATTTCCGTTCAAATAACGTAGAACGATTTGTATTTTTTCATCAGCTGTAAATTTAGCCATAGAAAAACTGCACCTCCAATTGTTAGACTGTGTCTAACAATTGGGGTGCAGTTCAGATTAGCTCTTTTTTTGCGGGTAGTAAAATTTCCCGTAACTGGCCTGATTAAAGTTTCACTTTATACACCAAGTAATTCTTTTAGTTCGTCTGTTGATAGTTCAGTCATCCAACTATCGCTTGTGATGACCGCATTGTTTAGAGATTGTTTTCTTTCTAGCATTTCATCAATTTTTTCTTCTAATGTTCCTGTTGTAATGAGTTTGTGAACATGAACAAATCGTTTTTGACCAATGCGATATGCGCGGTCTGTTGCTTGATTTTCCACAGCTGGATTCCACCAACGATCGTAGTGAATGACATGGTTGGCAGCGGTTAAGTTTAGTCCTGTTCCGCCAGCTTTTAAAGATAAGATGAAAATGTCATACGTCCCATTTTGGAATTCCTCAATCATCTTGTCACGATCTTTTTTCGGTACACTACCGTTTAAGAAGAGGACACGCTGGCCGAATTTTTCTTCTAGCACACGTTTTAGCATGTTCCCCATGCCGATGTATTGAGTGAAGATGAGGCAACTTTCATCTTGATCCTTTATATTTTCGATGAGCTCCATTAACGTTTTTGTTTTCATGGAGCGTTCAACGACATTTTGTGGCTCTTCTTCTTTTAAATAAAGAGCAGGATGATTACAAATTTGTTTTAGCTTGTTCAACATAAGTAATATAAAGCCGCGTCTTTCAATTCCGCTTAATCCTTCTACATTTTGCAGTGTATCTTGAACAAGTTGTTCATATAAGGAAGCTTGTTCACCAGTAAGAGGACAGTAAGCTTTTTGTTCTTGTTTATCTGGTAAATTTAATGCGACTGTTTGATCTTTCTTCGTTCGGCGCAGTAAAAATGGTGAGATAAACCGTTGAACTTGCTGGATTTTTCCTTCATCACGATCTTTTTCAATCGGTGTAACGAAGCGGCGCTGGAATTGCCCTAAGCTTCCGAGATATCCATGATTAATAAAGTCGAAAATGGACCAAAGTTCAGCGAGGCGATTTTCCATCGGTGTACCAGTTAAAGCGATTTTGTGATTTGCTTGCAAGTTTCGTACTGCTTTCGACTGTTTTGTATGTGGGTTCTTAATATTTTGTGCTTCATCCAAAATAACAGCATCCCAGCATAATGAAGTCAGTTCTTCCTCATCGAGCTGAGCCAATGCATAAGATGTTAATACAACATCTGCCGATTGAAGGAAATCTTCAAAAGAATTGCCCTTATCTCTATTACTTCCGTAATGTAATTGAACACGTAAATTCGGTGCGAAACGCTCAAATTCTTTTTGCCAATTTCCAAGAACAGATGTCGGTGCTACGATTAATGCAGGGCCTGTTTTGAGATTGTTTTCTTTTATATATAGTAAGTAAGAGATTGTTTGAATACTTTTCCCGAGTCCCATATCGTCAGCTAGCAATGCTCCAAATCCAAGCTTTCGTAAATATAATAACCATTCAATACCGTGTTGTTGATACGGACGAAGTGTTGCGTTTAGTGAAGTAGGGACATCTACTTTTGGAATATCTCCAATATGAAGCAGCTTCTGGAAGAGTTCTTCATAATATCCATCTAGTTCGATTTCAATATCAGTAAACGGGCTATTATCTTCTACAATTTCGGTTTCAGCCGTATTTGATAAATGTTGCTGCAGGACATCTTTCATCTCTAGTCCGTATTTATCGGCACGGTTCATTAGTTTCCTTACTTCTTCGATAAAGGCTGGATCTAGTCGCATCCATTGACCGTTTATATTAAATAGACGTTTGTTTTGTTCAACGAGTTCGAAAAATTCGCTTTCCGATAAATCAATGCCGTTCGTCGAAATGCGCCAGTCAAAATTAACGAGCGTATTCATACCGAAGAACGATTGTGTTTGTGCTGTATTTTGCTTCAACTGAACACGTAATTTCGGTTTTGTTGCTTTTAAATTTTGCCACCATGATGGTAGTAAAATTGTAATGCCAGCTGCAAGTAATTCATTGCTTGCTTCTGTTAAGAAGTTCCACGCTTCGGTTTCAAAGAGCTCATTTCGGAACGTATCTCCTTCTTTTAACCACGGTATGAGCTTACTAAAACCTTCTTGTGTCTCTGTAATCCGTTCTTCGTAATCGTGCCATCTTTTCGGTAAGGAATCGATGTTTTCATATACATATATGCGATGCGCCCCGCGCTTTGGTGTCACAATTGTTTCAAGCTTCCACATTTCAAATTCTTCTTGTGGTTCTTGCAGTCTTAGTCCGATTGTAAACGGAAGATCATCTTCAATATAACCAATTTTTCGAAGCCAATCTTCTTCATGTAGTGCTGTTTCCAATTGTCTTTTCGTAAAGTCGTAATGTTCATATAGTCTTTTGGCATCTTCCCAGCCGTCATTTGAGCGATTATCTTGTAATATGCTTTCATTAACTGCTGCTGAGAAAAGAGATGCTAATGTGTCATCTTCAATTGGTGTATTTTGAACTTTCCAAGATGGTTGTTTGGACCAATGATTCATATCTGGTACGAAGCTGCCACTCGTAAAGGCATCCCATAATTCATTTGCATCTTTCGTAAGGGCTGTAATAGGTCCGTTTATTTGCATATGTGCAAATGAATTCATCGGTTTGTTTGCAATGTATTCAAAGGCTTGTGCATTTGTTAGCAGCACACCTTGTTTTCCTTCGAAGGTTGCTTCTTTTAGAAACGTACCGTAGAAAGAAGTGGAGTGCCATGTGAATGCATTTCGTTTCCAACTTGTTACGGATAATGGAGTACCGCTGTCATCTTCTCCCCAAAGGAACCAACCTTGACTAACATGCTGGAGCCTAATTGTTACTTCAGTTTGATTGATCATCGATTAATTTTCCTTTCCGTAATTCCTCTTGTAGTGCACGCAGACGTGAATGGAGATTGGCAATGTGAATAATGAAAGCATCCCATTCATCGGTGCGTTTTAATCGTTTATATAATGTACGTAATTTCTTTAAGTAACGAACTGCGCGTTTATATGATTTGCGATTTCGTTCTTCAATTGCCTCTACAGCAGCAAGATGGTAAAGAGGAAGTGCCGCTTCTGGCGCTTCTTTTTCAATATCTTTCAGTGGCTCTTTTAACAGTTCAATTGCTTCAAATCCATATAGGAGATGAAGCTCTGCCCATGTGCGATACTGTTTTTTCGCGAGTACGTACTGTTCATAGTTTGTGAAACTATACGGTAATAGTTCTTGTAAGATCATTTCGAAACCAGCTTGTTCATTTGTATGTGTTGCATATGTTTCATACATGATTACAAATAGCCGAACGACATCTTTTATGAAAATCGTATTTTCGTGATCTTGGATCGTTTTCTTTACTTGTTTATACGTAAAGGAAAGCCAATTTTTCGCACGATCCCACTGCATGGCACTTAATAGTTCTTCTAACCAATAGAAGTATAGACTCACAACAGAAGCAGGCTGTTTTTTTAGTAAGTCCATCGCTAGTAGATCTTCGTCATTCAAAAAGAGAAGATGGGAAGACGCTAACGCTTTGGATAGTGGATTGATTTTCGTATCGATTCGTTTTTCTTCTTCTTGTATTTTCTCTTTATTGTTTAAAAGTTCACTCCATATGTGACGATAAATGAAAAATCGCTCTTGCGTATAAGTGTCGGTAGAGAAGAATACTTCATGAACGAGACGAGCTGTTTCTTGTAAAATTATTTCAGACTCTGAAGGAATCGCTTCTGATTGTAAGTCCCGAACGATGGATTCCACTTTGTCTACAAATAGGCGAATGACATTAACAGGTTGGTGATAAGAATACGTTTTGTTTGCGTCGAATGCCTGAATTTCTTCTAATAACTTTTGAAAGCAGTAAAGTGCTGCGTGTAACCTGAATAATTCATGTATCGCAATGACACGCGGAGCTTTCCGCTCAAGTTTCGTATAGAAATCTGTAAAGATACTCATAAGAAAATACATTTGTTTATAAGTAAGCCGAGCTTGTTCTTTTTTAAATGATTCATATTCTTTTTCAAAATACGATTGCCAACTTTTATAATCGGTTTCTTCAAAAGCTGATGATTGCAATACTTGTCTTGCAGTTCGAATAGGAGGAAGGGAAGGTTTCGTATTATTTTTAAATAAAGTTAATACATCTCCTACTTGCCCGAAACTAGACGCTGCAGATAGTAATACAGCAAGCATATGCTCACATTGTGTTGGTGCGAAGCAATCACAATAACTTTCAGCGACGTTACGAATCGGAATATGAACGCTATATACGTTGCCTTCCGCATCTACAGTTCCTGATAGTGTATAACCATCAAAGTCAACATTGTAGACAACACCACTACGATATAGGTGCCGAGCTGTAGCGACATGTTCCTGATCAGCTGTTTGCTGTGGATCTAGTCCTTGAACGAACTCATTCGCAATCATCATAATTTCATCTTTCGTAATTGAGTGTTGCAGCATAATATTCCTCCGTACACATATTTCTTTCCTTTACCATTATAAACAAAAAATGCTCAAAACAGAAAAAATGAAATTTGGATTACATAACTTGAAAATCATGGTAATATATAAAATGTTAATTTTATATATGAATATATACGTATAGGAGGAGAAATGATTTGTCAGATTTACAGACGAAGTTAGGTAGTGGAATGAATAAGTTACAAGAAGGAATAGAACAAGGGAAAATGAAGTTGCAAGTTGCACAAGAAATTGCTCAATTGAAAAAGGGAATGCAAGTGCAAATGCAGAAAAAAGCAGAGGTTCTATTAGAGGTTGGACAGCAAGTGTACGTTCAATTAAGAGGAAATGGAGTAAATGAAGCGAGCTTAAAAGAAATGATTGCTCCAGTTCAAGAATTTGATGTGGCTATTTATCAGGCAAGAAAACGCATTGTTGAATTGCAAAAACAACAAGGTGAAAAAGCTACATGTGAATGTGGTGGACCTTTATCAATAAATGATAAGTTTTGTGGTTCGTGTGGAAAGCCTAACCCGATGTTAGCGGTAGAAAATGAAGGTGAAACGGTAAATTGTATTTCATGTAATGAGCATATCGATAAAAACTCTACTTACTGTCCAGTTTGTGGAATTAAGCAAAGTGGGGAGTGAATTAAATGTATTGTCGCACATGTGGAAAACAACATGGTGAAGAAGTAAATTATTGCCCAAATGAAGGTAGTATGGAGATTGCAGGAGCTATAGATGCAATAACATTAGAAAAAGATACTGCAAAATACTGCAAAGGTTGTGGCAATGAAAATGCTCAAAAAAATTTATATTGTCAAAAGTGTGGGTATTCTTTATTTGTTGCGAAGAAAAAAGAACAATCTGTAAAATCGCCTACAATGGATGGTGCTCCTAAAGTTGAGTTTAAAGCAGATAAAGCCGTTTTACAAAAAGGTTTTATTGGTGGGGCTGTTGCAAGTATTCTCATGTTAATTGCTGGTTGGATTGGTAGTTTATTATTTGCTTCTATGTTAAGTGAGATGTTTAGCAAATTTGCGAAAGAATTAGAAATGTTGCCGAATTTTTATTCGAGTGCAACTTCTACGATGTTAAGTTATCATTTACTTGGTTTTACAGCTAACGACGATAGTGGATTGATATTTTCTTTATCTTGGCATACTCCATTTACATTACTATTAATCATTCCATTTATTATTTTCGCTGGTACAGGAATTTGGTTAGGGAAGCAGCATGTTGCGAAAACGATTAAAGATCAAATTTTTATGGCATCAACAGTTGGTATTATTTATGGCGTCTTTTTATTCATTATAAGTTTTATAGCATCACAATCTTTTGCAATTCCATTCTCAGAAGCAGGTAAGATTACGGTTGGCTATTCAGCGATTAAGAGTTTATTGAGTGGTTTTGTATGTGGGACATTATTTACCTTATTAGGATTTATTGCTCATACAAGCAAAAACAATATGGCAGCAGCATTTCAAGAGTTAATGCCATATGGAGCGTCTGTTTATTACGGTGTTTCAGCTATGATAAAAGGACTTTTAGTAACAGCGGTAGCGGTTTGTATTATGGCGTTAGTAAGTAAGGAAGATGGTATTGAACCATTAAAAGAAATAACAACTTTAAAATCTGAAAGTACATTATTAGCATTAGAGTTAACACCTCAATTATGGAGTATGGCTCATTTTGCGCCGTTAGAAGTATCAAGTCCAGCACTTAGTAAGGAATTTACTGGAATTGGTAAGAAATCAAAAGCATATGAGAGCACACTATCGTTTTCATTTATATCAGGCGTCTCTGTAAATGGCGTAGAGCTCAGAGAGATATTGATTTCAAAAGGAGCAAATGAGGAAAGCCTTGCAGAATTTGATAAAGTGAATAACGTATTCCATTATGGTTTATTACTGCTTATTATTCCATTGTTCTTTATGTTTAGAGCGGGAAGAAAGTTAGCTAAATTACCGACTGCCAATATATATATTACATTAGCGGTATGCAGTGGTTCTTACACAATTATGATGATTGTAATGAATATGATTTCTAAGTTCCAAATTAATGTTTCAGGAACTGTAACAGGTTTATTTGGAACAAGTGGAACGGTATTATCTATGCAAAATTCATTTATATATTTAACTTTATTTAGCTTGATTGTGACATATGTAGCAGCATTTGCTGGAATGAAATTAGCTAAAAAATAGGAGGAGAGCACGTTGAAGTTTTGTGGAACATGTAAAAAGAACGTTGCAGACCATTTGAACTTTTGTCCTGAGTGTGGGAGTAAAGTAGAAGTAATCGTTGATAACACTGCTGCTTCATATACAGAATTACAAAGCGAGACAAAACCAGTGAAAAGTAAGAAAAATGTATTTTTAATCATTGGTTTAGCTATTATTGTTATTTTATTATTTGGGGCATATAAATTTGGAGCATATAAGTTTTCAAAAGAAAAGCAAGTAAATGTAATGATTGAAGCATTCCAAAAGAAAGATATTAACGCAATTGATGAGTTTGTGAAAGCAAATGATTCAAGCTTAAAGATTAAGACAGAGGATATTAAAGCGTACATGCGTTATTTAAAAGAGAATCCTTCTTACAACAAACAATTGTTATCTTATTTACAAAAAGAGACAGTAGATCAAAAGTTAACAAAAGATAAACCTGCATTTAAAGATGGGGAAATAGTAGAAGAGGGAAAAGAGTGGTTCTTATATCCAAAGTATAAGTTCAGCATGAAATCTTATTATATGAGCGTAAGTACAACTGCAAAGAATGCAGAAATATATGTGAATGACAAAAAAGAAACAGAGCTTTCTAGTGATAAAAATTCGAAAGAGTTGGGGCCATACTTCCCAGGTACATATGTTGTAAAGGCAACGGCGAAGACAGAACTTACTGAATTAGAAACAGAGAAAGAAGTAGATTTAGCGGATGAGCAGAGCGAGAAAGTGAAAATTGATTTATCGCTTGAAGGCAAGTATGTAAGCATTTCTTCTGATGAAAGTGATGCAACTGTATTTGTGAACGGGAAAAAACGTGGAAAATTAAATTATGGAAGTTATAAGCTTGGCCCTGTATCCACAGATGAAACAGTAGAAGTACATTTAGAGAAAACTACTGATTTTGGTGTGATGAAATCTGAAAGTGTTAAAATTGGAGACCAAAGCACGTATTACTTAAAATTCCCGAAAGAAACATCAAATTCAGCAGTGGGCGACTTTGTAAAAAATCATATTTATGATAATGTACGTGCAATTTCATTAAATGATTTTAGTTTAATTGAAAATAATTATGATAAGAGCGGGAAATCGTATAAGGAAGACCGTGATTATATACAGTATTTACACAAAAAAGGAATTACAGAAGATTTATTAACGATGGAAGTTCGTAATGTAGAGCGTCAAAGTGATACGAAATATAAAGTAACGACATATGAAGAGTACCATATTCGTTACGGTGATGGATCTGTGAAGTTCAAAAGTTTTAATAACGAACATATTGTAACTGTGAATGGAAATGGAAAGATGTTGTATCATTCTCTTGGTGCAAATAATACGTTGAAATCAGAAGATGTATCTGGTCCAACTCGTTAATATGAGAGAGGCTGTTCAATATTTGAACAGCCTCTTTATTTTGTAGCTAAATCAATATTTCGTGTCAAACCGTTGATATATCGTAAGTTATGATAGATATAATTGAAAAATCGTTGATATATTGCGATTTATGATAGATATATTCGGAAAATCGTTGATATATTTTTCTTAAATTGTGTTCACGAAGGGAAAATAAAAAGGATATCACTTAGCCGAAAAATCCGGCGAGGTGATATCTTTTTTTACGATTATGAGTGCGTTTCCTTTAATATCGCTTGTACATACGAATCATGTAATATTTGCTCTATAATTGGCAACATATTTTGTTCAAATGGAATGTCGATAGGAAATGGTTTTTGAGAGCCTGGTTTTATTCCATATTGCACAATTTTGTAATGTGTATTGTTTTCAGACTTGAGCACAATTAACTTATAGCGATTATCATCGCCAGCGAGTGAGAAATCAATAGAAGTAGCGTTATATGTTACTTCATCTTTATATATGTACGGCTTTGGCGTACCAATCCAGTCTACTTTTGCTTGTACATTCATGGGCATAGCCTCCTTATATGTATTATAAATAAATAAAAGCCAGCTCTCAATAAAGAGAACCGGCTTGTAATTTAGCAGTCATTGGTTATTTTAAAATTTTCACTTTAACAGTTTTGCGTCCCCATTTTTGAGCAGCGCTATCTGATCCAAGTAAGATGTCGATACGGTTACCTTTAATTGCACCACCAGTATCTCCAGCGATAGCTTCTCCGTAACCTTCTACCCATACTTTAGATCCTAATGGGATTACTTTCGGGTCAACAGCGATCATTTTCATGTTTGGATTCGCAGTTAAATCATGACCCATTGCAGTTAATACACGGCCGCCATATGTGCCACCGTTTTCGCTCGGGTGAGCTGTATATGCTGTAGCTACAACTGTTAACTCACGACCACCAGATGGTGTGCTAGTTTCAGCAGCTTTCACAGCAGGCTTAGCAGCTGGTTTTGCTTGTGCTGCAGGTGCTTGAGCCTTAGCTGGTGCTTCAGCTTTAGCAGGAACAGTCGTTTCTTGTTTCTCAATTACAGGTGCTGTACCTGTTAAGAAAGGAACATGAACATAAGCTGTTTTCCCGTTATATTCAAATTGTAACCACTCATTTTGTACTTGGTTCGTTGTTTCGATTACATCGTCTTTCTTCAACTTTCCAAGAATTTCTGAGTTTGTGTTCGCTTCAGCACGTACGTTTAATACGTTAGCTGTTACGTAGTAGATGCTTTTTGTGAACTCTGCACTTACGAATGCGTCTTTACCGTCTAAAGTAACTTTTGACCATCCGTTCTCTGTATTTTGAACATCTATCTTATTACCGTTTAGTAATTTACCGACAACTTTTGATTCAGTAGTAGGGTTTTCGCGTACGTTTAGTACGTCTGTTGTTACAACAGTTTCTGCATTAGCAGATGATGTGAAAATCCCAAGACCAAAAACTGCTGCTGTTGCTATACCAATTAATTTTTTCATGATAGCCTCCATTGCGTTTGTTTTCGTGTCCTCATTATAGCAACAGATTTTTTCGGATTTGGGGAAAACACACAATTACAAACCATTCGTAATAAGTCGTTAACATCCTGTAATATAACAAAAAATATAGGAAAGCGTTTTTCATTCTATATGTCTCATAGGTTTCTAGTTATATTCAAAATATTTAATACAACATGTTTTTTTCGACGTAAATAAGAATATTACAGGAATGTTACATGATGTTTACTAAACGATTACATTCCTTGAGTATTTTACCGTTTTATGGGTAATATAGTTATATAAACATAAACATTTTGTTTGTGAAGCTATAAACACGTGCTATATACTAGCAAAAAAACCGCATAATTGTTACAAAACGAAAGGGTTGCAAGGAAGAACTTTGCCCTTTTTTACATATGTAACACATCCTTTTTTAGGAAAATACATTCCTATCCGCGTTTTTCTCACACAATTTGACAGCAGTATTTCTAACTTGTAGCTCTTGCAGAGTGAAAAGGTTATACGAAAGGTAAGGCTGTCCATAAGAATTCGAATTGGTGAAGGTGAAAGTAAGAAAATCACCGCAAAATTATAGTTTTCTATCCGATTTTACATATCGGAATTTATGTTATTTACAAAAACGAAACCTACGAAGGGGGATTTGATGAGGAAACTGACAAAAACATTCATCGTTTCATTAACATTATGTATTGCATTTACAATTTGGGGGATTATTCCCGAATCTATTATTGGAAAAGGTAGCTTAGGAAATGTAACAACCGCAATTCAAACTGCATTAGTTAGTAAGTTTGGATGGTTTTATATTATTTCCGTTTCTATTATTTTAGGTGTATCTATCTTTTTAATTGTTTCGAAATACGGTTCTATTCGTTTAGGTAAAGATGATGACGAACCTGATTATAGTTATATGACATGGTTTGCTATGTTATTTAGTGCTGGTATGGGTATTGGCTTAGTTTTCTGGGGCGTTGCCGAACCATTAAACCATTTATACGCACCTCCATTTGGAGAAGGTGCAACTGAGGAAAGTGCACGCCTTGCACTGCGTTTTTCATTTTTCCATTGGGGATTACATCCTTGGGGACTATATGCGTTTGTAGCGTTATGTATTGCTTACTTTACCTTTAGAAAAGGAAAAGCAAGTACGATTAGTGCGACAGTAGGTCCGTTATTTAAGGGCGGGGAACACGGGCGTATTGCTCATTCATTTGATGTGTTAGCTGTTTTCGCAACTGTGTTTGGTGTTGCAACATCATTAGGTCTCGGTGCAAAACAAATTGCAGGTGGTGTTAGTTATTTAACATCTATCCCGAACTCATTAACGACTCAGTTAGTTATTATTGCAATCGTAACAGTATTATTTATGTTATCTGCGCAAACAGGTCTTGATAAAGGAATTAAATATTTAAGTAATACGAATATTATTTTTGCGTTTGCACTTATGATCATTGTATTATTTACGGGTCCAACAAACTTTATTATGAATTACTTCACTTCAACAATCGGTTCTTATATTCAGGAATTACCAAGCATGAGCTTCCGTTTAAGTCCATTAGACGAAGGTGGAAACCAATGGATTCAATCGTGGACAATTTTCTATTGGGCATGGTGGATTGCATGGTCACCATTCGTAGGTACGTTTATTGCTCGTGTTTCACGAGGTCGTACGATTCGTGAGTTTGTTATCGGTGTGTTACTTGTGCCGACCGTAATTGGTGCACTTTGGTTCTCTGTGTTCGGCGGTACTGGTATTCATATGGAGCTGTTTGGTGATGCACATATCTTCGACAAAGTGAAAGAAATGGGAACAGAAGTAGGATTATTCGCTATGTTCGATCAGATGGGCAGCTTTGGATCAGCTTTATCGGTTTTAGGTATTTTACTTATTGCAACATTCTTTATTACATCTGCAGACTCTGCAACATTCGTTTTAGGGATGTTAACGACACATGGTAGTTTAAACCCACCAAATCGTATTAAAATGATTTGGGGTATCGTTCTAGCCGCGATAGCTTCTACGCTATTATATATTGGCGGATTAGAAGCCTTACAAACGGCAGCTATCATTGCAGCATTCCCGTTCGTCTTTGTTATTTTCTTTATGATGGCAGCATTATTTAAAGAGTTACAAAAAGAAGGACGTATGAAGCGTCATTAATAATAGAAGGAAAAGAGCTGATTTCATATCAGCTCTTTTTTTATCCCTCTATTTGCTGAGCAGTAAGAACCCCACCTCAAAATTCAGCAAAAGCAAATAAATCGAGCTGCTTGTAAAAGCCCGATTGGTGATGGCTAATGAAAGTTTCACTTTATATAGAAGGAATTTGAAATGCGGGTAGGGGAAATAAAATACTTTACCATATAAGTAGTATGCCTTTTATACGAAGAAAAAACGATAGGTTTCGACAATATTCGATACCTTACGAATTCTATTCGTATTTTTGTCAAAAATATGTCGGAAATGTGTTGTCACGTTTATATATATGTGCTATATTATTTCCTGTAAGCGATTTCAAATAGTTTTAAAGCGCATTCAAGGGGGACATCTAGAATAATGAAACGTTACGAAAGAAAGTGGAAGCATATTTGTTTGAAACGTGTGGCACATCGTAGTGTCCAAGAAAGCACGGAACCTAAGACTGAAACGCGCAAAGAACAGCAAGAGAAGCAATTGGTTCTACAAAAATAGCAATCACTTTTTCGTATATAAATGAAGGTCGATCGTTCGTTGGGGGATGGACGTGAAATTACTTTCAGCTAAGGGGTATTGTCTGATATATAATTTATACGGCAATAAATAAGCACAGAGCATACGGCGCTCTGTGCTTATTGTTATTATTTATCTTTTTTGAATCGAACTGTCTTATCCCAGCCAATGACTTGTTTCTTGCTCTTTGCACGTAAGTATAAGATTAAGCTACGAATAAATAAGTACGTAAAGAGCTGTGCGTACGTAAAGTACATAATAACGCTAATAAAAATATTAGTCGGTGTAAAGGTTCGTTCGACACTCTGGGCACTAAATAATTGAGAAACATATGTAATATATGCGACATACCACATAAATAGTAGCGGAATGCTATATTGAATTTGGAATATCCCGAGTAGCCCAATTACAAACCAAACGTTCGAAATGATTAGGAATAGCCAAAATACAACATACACTAGAACTTGTTGTAAGGAATGAACGAGCAGTTTTCCTTTAAAGAAGCTTAATGACGAGAACATTTTCTCTAAAATGTATAAATTCCCTTGGAGCCAACGTGTACGTTGTTTAATAAGGATTTTTAAATGCTCTGGTTCTTGTTCCCAAGTAACTGATTCTGGGACGATTGGTAAGAGATAACCTTTTTGTGTAATTCGTAATGTTAATTCGGCATCTTCTGCAATTGCATAAGGGTCATAGCCACCAAGCTCTTCTAGTGCAGAGCGACGAAGAAGCATGTTTGTTCCTGTCAGTGAGCCTGTTTGGAATAGTAACCAGCGTCCAGATTGCATAAGGAGCTGGAAGATTTGAAATTCTAGCGAAATCATTCGCGTCAGCCAGTTTCTTTTTTCGTTTACTGTACGAACATGTCCAACTGCTCCAACAGCATCTTCAGTTGTTTCAGCGTGCTCTACAAGCATTCGCAGTGCGTGTGGTTCAGGTTGGTTATCTGCATCGTACACACAGAAGTATTCACCATCTGAAATACTAAGGCCGTAGTTTAATACGCGTGATTTACCCTTCGGTTCACCGGATGGAACACGAATGTGACGAATGTGGGCATAAGCTTTGTCGAAATCATCGCCGATTTCAGGTGTTTCATCTTGAGAGTTATCATTTAATAAATAAATGGTTAGCTTTCCTGGATATTCAATCTTCGCCATCGCCTCTAAAGTATCTTTAATAACGACCCCTTCATTATGAGCAGGTATGAAAATATCAACGCTCGGATAATGTTCTAGTGTACGATCTTTTCGTTTACTATTTCGGTGAATTAAGCCCGCGATTGTTAAGAAAGAGTAGTAAATGAGTAAGCCAGAGAATAGAAAGGCCGTAAAAATAAGAACATATTTAATTGAAAATGTGATACTGATCCAAAAAACGAGTACACAAAACAGAAGAAATAAAAGAAGTATAACGAGAGTCATCATAACAATGTCTGTCCTTTGTTTCCAATTTGCTCGCGTGAAATTTTTATATCTCGGATTGCTTCAGCTGCAAGCCATTGCTCCATTTTTGGCTTTAGGCGGTTCATTACAATGTCAGCACCAGCTTCATTTGTGTTTTGTAATAAAATAACTAGTGTATTATTATCATATTCAGCAGCAAGGTCAAAATCATTCCTTACCGTTTCAACTAATAAGGAAGCTACACGGTCCATAACACTTTCCTTCGTATATTTACTAAAGGAAGTGAAATCAAAGTAAACAATAAAGCCTGTTTCATTACGACGATTCATTGCAGTCGTTAATAACGCTTGGCGTCTCTCGAATTCTTGTCTTGTTAGTAATTTTGATTCTCCAATATATTGTTCCAACGTTCTCACACGCTCAGTCAAAGTTTTATTTTCATCAATAACTTTTTTCAATAGGTGAGTTGTTATGTATACAATGAAGAAGTTAGCTGCCATCAGGAAGTGGGTAATGATATATTGCCATTGATCTGATGTACTCCATAAATGAAGCCATGCTTCATAAAATAAATAAAATACGGAAATAATGGTTCCTAGTATGAAGAAAATAAATGCTGTTTTGTCAGCTAAAAATAAGAATAGTACATTTACGATTACGTATATTATTGTAAAAATGAGCGCATGCTCATAATTCGTCACATGTACAGTAGTAAAATAAAATACAATTTGTAGAATCCACATAGAGAGGATTTTATAGAACTTATCTTTCACAAAACTTTCCTCCTTAAAGCTATTTCATCCATAGATACTTGTAGTATGCGCAATTATTAAGAAATTGACTATGTCGTTAAATTCTTTTGAAGGGCAACATTCATCAGAAAAATAAAAAGATCTAAACATTATTGTATCATAATGTTATTATATTTGGGATAAGGTGGTTGATAGATATATATAATACGTTTGGATTGCATGAAAAAAGTCTTCTCTTGGAGAAAGAGAAGACTCTATATAAGTTTATAGGAACATCATACCTGCAACTGCTGCGTTTAAGAAGTTCGCTAATGTACCAGCGATAACTGCTTTAATCCCTAATTGTGCAATTTGTTTACGGCGAGTAGGAGCTAAAGTTCCTGTTACACCTAATTGAATTGCGATAGAAGAGAAGTTTGCGAATCCACAGATTGCAAATGTTAAAATTAGATTTGTTTTGTCAGAGAACTCTGCCATGTGTGGCCCTAAGTTTGCGTATGCAACGAATTCGTTGATTGCAAGTTTTTGACCGATAAAGCTTGCTGCTTGTACAGCTTCACCTGGAGAAACACCGATTAAGATTGCAAATGGTGATAATAAGTAACCGAAGATTAAATCAAGGCTAAGTTTAATATCGAACCAAGAACCAACCCATCCTAATAATCCATTTAATAAGGCGATTAATGCGATGAAAGCCATTAACATTGCTGCTACGTTAATAACAAGTTGCATACCTTCAGATGCACCGCGTGCAGCTGCATCGATAACGTTTGCATCTTCACGTTCTGTAGAAAGTTCAACGTTATTATCTACTTTTTCTGTCTCTGGCATGATTAGTTTTGCAATTAATAAGCTTGATGGAGCTGCCATAATTGCAGCTGCTAATAAGTGCTCTAACGGAATACCCATTGCTGCATAGCCGACAAGAACGGATCCAGCAACAGCTGTCATACCGCTTACCATAATAGTGAAGAATTCACTATTTGTTAAGCGTGCTAAGTAAGGTTTAATTAAGATTGGAGCTTCAGTTTGTCCTAAAAATACAGTCGTTACTGAGTTTAAGCTTTCTGCTTTAGAAGTGCCAAGAAGTTTACTTAATGCACCACCAACGACGCTAACAAATTTCTGCATAATACCGAAATGATATAAGATTGCTACTAATGAACTAATAAATACGATTGGAAGTAGTGCTTGAATAAAGAATACAAATCCCCAAGGTCCTTTTGCGTTGACTAAATCCCCAGCAACGAACTTAATTCCCTCGTAAGAAAAATTAATTAATCCTTGAACACCGTCAGCAGCGTGTTTTAAACCTGCTTTACCAGCATCCCATCGTAATACGATAAATGAAAATGACATTTGTAATGCTAGCGCAATTAAAATTGTGCGCCAATTAATAGCTTTGCGGTTGGAAGATAGTAAGAAAGCAATTGCTAATACTCCAATCACGCCGCCAATTCCCCATAAAAGATTCATGCAGTGTATGCTCCTTCCTCATAGTAAAAAAAGTGTATAAACCAGTTGTCTATACTTTTGCGAATATACATCTTAAGTAACTTATCATAATGGACATCGGAGGTCAAACGTCTAACGAAAAGTTTAAATAAAAAGAAAATTCTTCAAAAAAACACATATGAAATGAATGGACATGAAATAGGTTATGTTTTTTATGAGAATATATACATTATGATAACGTTATGGATTATTTTTGCAGAATAAAGTGTATGAAATGGAAGAATGGATACATTATTTTTATAGAGAGAAGGTAGGAGAAAGGGAGTAATATGTTGAACTCATAGCAAAAAGCCTTCTAGTAAACTAGAAGGCTTGGAAACTATTAATTAAGGTGCTTTCGTGTATCCTAAGAAGTGGCTCTTCCAATAAGAGTTACTTAATGAAGCGATTGCTACACCTTTATCTCCAGCTTGGATAAATGATCCGCCCCCAAGGTAAATACCCATGTGAGAAGGACCTGATTTATAAGTGTTTTGGAAATAAATTAAGTCACCTGGTTGTGGATTTGAAGTTTGTGGTAGGCTACTCCAATATCCCGCAACACTTTGACGGCTAATGTTATGACCAAATTTCTTAAATACGTGGTAGATGTAGCCACTGCAGTCTACGCCGTTAGCAGAAGTTCCGCCCCAAACGTATGGTACACCTTGCATTGATTTTGCATATGCAAGTACGGAAGAACTGTCGCCACTATTATTGCCTGTATTATTATTGTTGTTATTGTTTTGATTGTTATTTTGGTTATTGTTAGGCTTATTATCTACTGCGCCTCCAACTGGTGTTT
Organism: Bacillus sp. ME78; assembly: GCF_903970865.1. Taxonomy (NCBI): domain Bacteria; kingdom Bacillati; phylum Bacillota; class Bacilli; order Caryophanales; family Bacillaceae; genus Bacillus; species Bacillus sp. ME78. The sequence continues at coordinate 28,305 of NZ_CAJCKK010000033.1, read as the reverse complement.
TAGATAGGTAACGTGTTCCGATATAACCATTTTGACCGTTGTAGTTAATTTTGCTCCATCCAGAGTTTTCAGAGATTACTTGAACCTTCTGACCTTGTGGAAGTGCGCCTATGATTCTATAATTTGTACCTTCGCCGCTACGTACATTTAGTGCAGAAGCATTAATGTAATAGTCGCCAATTGCACCTTGGTTAGGTTTTTCAGGTTGTTTTGGTTGCTCAGGAGTAGTAGTGCCACCTTTAACGAATTTTACAAATTCGCTACTAACAAAGCCTGTTTTTCCTTGGTAATTTACTTTAAACCAACCGTTTTCAGATCCAACTACGTTTAATGTTGTACCGTTTAAAACGCCACCAATTACACTATGGTAAGCGGCAGGGCCTGTACGAACACGTAAAGATGTAGCGTTAACTACGTAAGAACCACCAGTTTGAATAGTTCCATTATTATTGTTTTGCTCTTGTTTGTTGCCTTCTGTAACGTTTTCGTTAGAACCGCCTTTTGTTACGTAGTCTTTGCTTATATAAGCAGTTTGTCCTGCGTAATTGATTTTGAACCAATCTTGAACTTCGCCGACAACTTGTACTACTTGTCCTTTTTTGACAGAACCTACAGTTGTGTGAGAAGTGCTAGGACCTGTACGAACGCGAAGGGAAGATACATTTACTGTATAGTTTCCGCTTGCTGGTTTTACTTCTTGGTTGTTATTATTCGTATTGTTGTTTGAAGAACCCCCATTAGAAGAAACGCCAGATACGAATTCGCCACTTACATAACCTACTTGTCCATTATGGTTAATTTTCACCCAACCATTTTCTTGTCCAATTACGTTTAATGTTTGTCCTGCATATACACGTCCAGAAACAGAACTAGAAGTGTTAGGAGCTGTACGTACACGTAATACATCAGCAGTAACTTTATTGTTTCCACCTGTGCTTACATTGTTGTTTGCTGCTCCACTTTTTGATACAAATTCGCCACTAACAAAGCCTGTTTTTCCGTTAATGTTAATTTTGAACCAACCATTTTCTTCGCCAATCACGTTTAATGATTGACCGTTATAAACACGTGAGATGATGTCGTGAGAAGTGCTTGATCCCGCACGAACATGTAAGACGCTCGTGTTTACCGTATAAGATGAGTTGTTTGACGCAGAAGCTTGGACAGTTGTAGCAGCTTTTTGTGTATTTTGTTCAGGTGCAGCTTGAACACTATCAAGTGTAGGTGCTGCTCCTCCTGCTACAGACACTGCCGCAAGACCGGCAAGATACTTTTTCATAATTTGTCGATTCCTTTCTGTCTGTAATGTAGTGAAGAAATATTTACCAACTGTTAAAAATTCTAAAGAGCATGTCGATTACTGTCAAGGCTTATGTGGGAATCTGAATATGACAAAAAGATTACAAGAAAAAATCAAGGCATAAATTTACACCTTGATTTCCATTTAAATGCATATATTGAATATGAAAGGACATAAATTATTCGTGTTTAAGAAGATGACATATTGGATTGTAACAAGATTTTATTAAAAGATTTTTGCAGTTTTTTGGTGATAGGTCCAACTTGCCCATCTTGAATCGCGGTTCCATCAAGGTGGGTCATTGGTAAAATTTCAATCGTTGTGCCTGTGAAAAAGCATTCATCTGCTTGATAAACGTCACGAACGCTGAAAAGTTCTTCCTGTACAGGTATGTGAAGAGTATTCGCTAAAGAAAGGACATATTGACGAATAATGCCATTTAAAATAAGGTGATTGGCTGGATGTGTGTAAAGGGTTCCGTTTTTAATTAAAAAGAAGTTGGAATGACTTCCTTCCGTTACAATACCATTCCTTACGAGAAGTGCCTCTTTACAGCCTTTCCGTTCAGCTTTCGTAGCAGCTAGTACGTTTGGTAATAAATTTAATGATTTAATGTCACAGCGTAACCATCGAGTATCCGGTTCTGATATAGCGCGTATACCATATTCGATCCATAACGCTGGTCTTTCTTTTTTTGTAATATAGGCATAAATTGTCGGAGGGTTGTCATATGAAAATATATGTGTGCGAGCTTGTACACCGCGAGATACTTGCAAATAAATTGTGCCATCTTCGTGGAAATGGTTTCTTTCAATTAATTTGTAAAGTAAAGTGATGAGTTCAGCTTTTGAGAAAGGGAGCGATAATTCTATTTCTTCCATGGATCGATATAATCTCGTTATGTGCGGATCTAATAAGTGAAAGTTCCCTTTATATAGGCGAATAACCTCGTAGACACCATCTCCGAACTGCAAACCTCTTTCTTCAAGTTCTATGTACGTTTGTTGTTTTGTTGTATCAATAACTTCATCATTCCAAAGTACAAATTTTTCGTATGCCAATTTCCGTCCCATCCTTTCGTAAGTACGTAAGTAACGTGAAACTTTCATTCATGCAAGATAAGAATCACTATAGTAATTTTTATGTAAGTAATTCTCTACATATGCCCGTAAATGCCCGATTGGTGAGGGCTGATTAAAGTTTCACTTTACAGCATTTTGTATATACAAATTCGAAAATAAGAATGAGAATCCTGCTTTTAAATAAAAAAAAGCAACATTCTTATGGAATGCTGCACAAGGAGGGTAGCTATCTTTCATAGGGACATTGTCTCGTTGAATGCTTTGTGTATGGAAACAAAACATGTTGAAAGACAATTATAAGAAAGTAGAAACAAAAGATTTACACATTTCTTTAAGGGATCTTACGAAAGATGAGAGATAAGAAATATGTAGAACCTTGTTTACATATTTTATTATAGAGATTTTTCATTAACACTATGTGAATATTTGGTAAAGGTTATGTAATTTTAAAGCTAATGAATATAAGTAGTTGTATGGAAGAAAATAAAAAAAGAGGCTGAGATTACTCAGCGCTCTTCTTTTCTTCTTTAATAGCTGTTTTTACTTCACCAGTTTTGATCTTATTACTTTCAGAGAAGCGAAGTAAGTCACCTTCAATGATTTTATCAGACATGTTCAATTCATTTTGGGCACGATCAATTAGTGGTTGAGATTCTTCTTTCGGTAATTGTACAACTTCGCCAGTAGCACGGTCATAGAATGTACTGTTTGTGTACATGTATTTATCTGTAACGAAGCTACCGTCACGAAGAACAACGAATCCTTTATTATCAGGTGAGAATACATCATGACCGAATCGAACGTCATTTGTAGAATCTACACCAAGTAAGTTTAGAATAGTTGGTTTAATGTCAATTTCACCAGTCGGTTTCGAAATTGTTTTACCTTCTTTTTGACCTGGAACGTGAATAAACATCGGTGTTTTTTGTAAGTTCATATGGTCAAATGCAGTGATTTCTTCTTTTCCTAAGAACTGTGCCATTGCACGGTTATGGTTTTCAGAAATACCGTAGTGGTCACCGTAGAATACGATTACTGAGTTGTCGTAAATACCTTCTGCTTTTAGACGCTCAATAAAGTGTTTCATTGCTTCGTCTAAGTAACGAGCAGTTACCATGTAACGGTCAAATACTCCATCACCAGAATTATATTCGTCGATTAATTTTGTACTGTCATCGTAAGTGAATGGGTAATGATTCGTTAAAGTAAGGAAGCGAGTATAGAATGGTTGCTTCACTTCTTTCAACATATCAATAGATTGATCGAAGTATTCGATATCTTTTAATCCCCAGTTTAATTTTGTTTCCGGCGTAATCTTGTAATCAAGCTCGTTGTAGTAACGATCATAACCAAGTGCTGGATACATAATGTTACGGTTCCAGAATGTTGCGTTGTTTGCGTGGAATACCGACGTGTGATACCCTTGCTGACGTAAAATTTCTGGAGTTGCTGTATATTCATTGTTACCGTGTGTGAAGAATACAGCACCGCGGTCTAGTGGATATAACGAAGTATCTACTAGGAATTCAGCATCAGATGTTTTACCTTGACCAGTTTGATGGAAGAAGTTATCAAAGTAATAACTTTCTTTCGTAAATTGGTTTAAGAATGGTGTAACTTCTTGTCCGTTAACTGTGGCACCAATTAAGAATGTTTGTAATGATTCAAGAGAGACAACAATTACGTTTTTCCCTTTTGCAGTACCGAACATATTTGGATCTGGTTTACTTTGTGTTGTTTTTACGTAGTTTTCTGTTTCTTGTAATTTACTACCGTCAGCGAATGCTTTTTGTGAACTTGATTTTGCTTGTAAGCCAAGATCGTATACTTGGTGTACATATAATCCTAAGTTTTTAACAAGCATAACGCGGTCGAATGAACGTGTTAATAGTTCTGGGCGTTCAGCTTCTGCAAGTCCTAAGTTTGCGAAGAAAATAGCAACTGTTGATACGAAGTATAGAGAACGCATCGGGCGTGCTACACGCTCTGTAGGTGCAAAGTTTTTCATTTTCTTCAACAGAACGAAGAATATGATAATGTCTGCAAATGCAAGAATAATTTTGTAGTTAAATAATTCTTTCACACTAGAACCTAAACTTCCGAAGTTAGATGTTTGTCCGAGTACTGGTAAAGTAACGAAGTCATTGTAGAATCCGTAGAACATTACGTTACCAACAAGAACGATTGTTAAGATAAAATTAATTCCTAGTGCTATATAGTTACGTTTTTTCCCTTTTGCAAATAATGCAAGACCAACAAGCAGTAATGATGCTGCTAATGGGCTAAGGAATAAAATGAATTCTTGCATGAAAGATTCAAGTTTTAAATCAAAGCTTGTGCGTGTAATAATGTAAGTTTTCAGCCATAAGGCTAAAGCTACGAATACAGTGAAACGCACATTTTGAAATTGTGATTTCAAGGTTTCTTTCATTCATTTCCACCCTTTCTCTATCAGGCTTGGTCGATTTTGGAGCGAAAAATGCTAAAATAAAAAATACATAGTTTTCTTGGCCATAATTAAAGGTTCTATATTCACCCATATACGACTATAACTATGCATACCCTTTTGGTTTCTTTTGTTGCTCATAAGCATAACGTCATTTCTGTATTATACAACAAAATTCATTTCTGAGAAACACTATAACATTTTACATTTTTTGTATAAGATTTGTCACTACCAGAGAAAACTTTAACATTCGTTTATATGTCCGTCAACTAGAAAATATAACAAAGATAGAGCAGAATGTTAAGTGGAAGTGAAAATTTTCTTTGTTGAGAAATAAGAAACGAAGATGGGCAAGGGTTATCTAGAAATCTATTATATGAAGGAAATCGTGTAAAAATTAACGAACGCTTGTTCTTTTTTGGTTTGTTTGTTACAATGAAAGTTCATTGATAGGTTTTGTGTAATTTCCATGAACTTTTACTGATAACATATTGTAGCTTATTTCTTTTTAAAAATAGGGAGGCTTTTACATGAAACAAAAATTTTCAGTTGAAGCGTTTTGGAAGAAAGTAAAACATGTTGCAAAGCAAGCAGGGCAGTCGGTCATTTATACAAGTTTATTACTGTTTTACGTTTTGCAAAGACCCGATGTTCCAAAGCGAGTGAAAATTATTGTAATTGGAGCACTTGCTTATTTTATTGCACCGATTGATGCGATTCCAGATTTCATTGCTGGAATTGGCTATACGGATGATTTAGGGGCGTTAACGGCCGCACTAATACAGGTGTCGTTATACGTCAATGAAGATGTGAAAGATAAGGCACGAGTGAAGTTGGCAGAATGGTTTGGTTCGGATATAGACACAACATTTATCGATCAGAAATTAGGTCAATAGGTGAAACCTGTCATAAGGTGACAGGACGAACGTAAGCGAGGAAGTGCATTATGCCATCAGGAAGAACGCATACGAAAATAAACTTAATATCCCTTCCGGTTGTTTTGTTTTTGCTTTTTTCGTATGGATTAACAAATTTTGATTTTTTATTAACTTTTGCAATTGGTTTTTTAGTAGGTACTTCATTTTTAACACCGGATTTAGATACGTACAGTAATGCTTATAACAAATGGGGTTTCTTACGTATATTTTGGTATCCTTATAAAAAAGTAATGCCGCATCGATCTTTCTTTACGCATACGATTATACTTGGTGATGTGATTCGTATTGCGTACATGTTAATCGTCTTTTCTCCATTTTTATTTCTATTAAATGTAATCGCACTGGATGGTAATTTAATAGAAATTGCGAAGAAACATGAGGTTGAAATTGTAACGTTCTTAATGGGAATTGTTGTGGCAAGTACGCTCCACATTATAGCGGATAAAGTGAATACGCGCCGAAAGAAAATGATGAGAAAAAAGAAGAAACGCAGAAGATAAAGTGAACGGAAAAGGACCCTTGCAATTTGCAAGGGTCCTTTTTTAAACAAACGTTTGTTTAAAATTAAGCTTTCAGTACTTTAATTCCTTTTACAATGTTCCAGATGAAGTAGTATAAGCTGATGATTCCGCAAATAGCTAAGACAATCATTGATCCAATTCCAAGTGTTATATCTGCTTGTTCAGATCCCATGCCCATAATTCCTAAAATGGCTACGCCGATAAATGTAGCAATACTTGGAATGATGTGTGTCCATAGAGCACGTTTTGCATGTGGCTTTGTTTCAGCGTCCCCCACAATCCAAACGATAATTGGGAATAAGATAGGGGCAAATAGTACACTAAAGTACGATAAAGCAGCTAATATTTTGTTTCCATTCATATATATCACCTCATAAATAATGTCCGTTGTTATACTATTATTATGCAATAAATTTTGCAAGCTTTCTATCGATGAACATTACAGGAACATGACGATTTTGTAAGATTTTTTTGTTAAATGATAAAATTTTCAAAAAAATCTTTTTTAATGGAAATTGTTATGGTACAGTATAAATGGAAGTTGTTGAAAACGTTTTCTTAAACGTTTTTTTTATTTTAGGCTTAAAGGTATGATGACCTGATAGTCTATTGATGAGGTTATTCTATTTAAAAGGGGATTCTTTAGGGGGAGAGAACAATGAACACATGGACACAAATTTATGATCCATTCGGAAACATTTGGATTTCGGCAGCGGTCGCACTTATTCCGATTATCTTTTTTTTCTTAGCTTTAGCAGTTTTCCGCATGAAAGGGTATGTGGCAGGATTTATTACAGTTGTACTTACAGTTTTAGTAGCGTTATTCGCTTATAAAATGCCGTTCACGATGGCAATGGCAGCGACCGGATATGGTTTCTTATACGGATTATGGCCGATTGCTTGGATTATCATTATGTCGGTATTTTTATATAAAATTTCTGTAAAAACAGGTCAATTCGATGTGATTCGTGCATCGGTATTATCGATTACGAACGATCATCGTCTACTCGTTATTTTAATTGGATTTTCATTTGGAGCATTTTTAGAAGGAGCGGCAGGATTTGGAGCACCAGTAGCGATTACAGCAGCGCTTCTTGCGGGTCTTGGGTTAAATCCTTTATACGCAGCAGGTCTTTGTTTGATTGCAAATACTGCACCAGTGGCGTTCGGAGCGATGGGAATTCCGATTACAGTTGCTGGACAAGTAACAGGTATTGATCCACATAAAATTGGACAAATGGCTGGACATCAATTACCGTTCCTATCATTATTTGTTCCATTCTTTATCGTATTTTTAATGGATGGATTTAAAGGGATAAGACAAACGTGGCCTGCGTTACTTGTAGCGGGTAGTTCATTTGCAATTACGCAGTTCATTACAGCGACATTTTTAGGGCCGGAACTTCCGGATATTACATCGGCACTTGTAAGTTTAATTAGTTTAGCGCTGTTCTTAAAAGTTTGGCAGCCGAAAGAAATCTATCAATCCGAGCAAGCAAATAGTGAAGTAGCAGCAACAACGACAGCAGCATCGATGCCGAAATTAACGTTTGGAAAAGTAGTAAAAGCATGGTCTCCATTTATCGTATTAACGGTTATGGTAGTCATTTGGAGCCAAAGTTTCTTTAAGGCATTATTCGCTCCAGGAGGGGCTTTAGCAAGTCTTGTATTTAAGTTTGAAATTCCAGGTCTGCATAATCTAGTAATGAAAGCAGAGCCGATTGTAAATAAACCAACGCCTTACGAGGCAATTCTGAAGTTTGATGTATTATCAGCAACCGGAACGGCGATTTTAATTGCTTGTATCATTTCCATGTTTATTTTGAAAATGAATGTAAAAGATGCAGTAGTGACATTTAAAGAAACGTTAAGTGAATTAAAAATGCCAATTCTATCAATCGGATTCGTACTAGGGTTTGCATTTATCGCAAACTATTCTGGTCTATCTTCTACGTTAGCGTTAGCACTAGCAGGAACTGGCGGACTATTCCCGTTCTTCTCGCCTTTCTTAGGCTGGATTGGCGTATTCTTAACAGGGTCTGATACGTCTGCGAATGCACTGTTCTCGAATTTACAAGCCATTACAGCACAGCAAGTCGGCGTATCTGAAGTGCTTCTTGTTGCAGCAAATACAACAGGCGGTGTAACAGGTAAAATGATTTCTCCGCAGTCGATTGCGATTGCTTGTGCAGCAGTTGGTCTTGCTGGAAAAGAATCGGATTTGTTCCGTTTTACAGTGAAGCATAGTTTGTTCTTCGTAATTATTGTTGGTATTATGACTTATGTTCAGGCTTATTATTTAACGTGGATGATTCCATAAACAACAAAAGAAATAAACTTTGAATTTTCCAAATTATGGTGTATAATGGAAAGGTATTGAAAATTAAATCAGTGATAAACTAGGGGTGCCTAACGTATGCGTAGGCTGAGAGAGAAGCGCGTGAACTTCTTAACCCTTTGGACCTAATCTGGCTCGTACCAGCGTAGGGAAGTTAACGGCTTTACATAATGATGTCTTTATGAGCCAGGTCCTTATTTTTTTATGGACCTGGCTCTTTTTATGGAAGATGCGCAAATTGGGAATACCGACAGTAGTGGATAGGGTTGTTCAACAAGCAATCAGTCAAGTGCTTGGTTCAATATTTGAAAAACAATTTAGCGAATCTAGTTACGGCTTTAGACAAGGGCTCTTTTATGTTTGTATTTCGGAACTTCATCATATTTCTTTAAATAATAAGCACGGTAAGTAGCTTCACGAAGTTGTACAGAGTTGGCAGCTTCAACCATGTAATAACGAAGATACTGGTTTCCCGTTCGTGTCATGGGTGTTCGTTCCGATTCAAAGTTTCCAGATTGCGATTTTTCCAGTAAAGACCGGTGTATTTGGCCAATTGTGCTTCGTTCTCAAAGCGTTCAATTTGTCCAACTTCCGCAATGATTCCCGCGGCGTATACGACTCCAATGCCTGGAACACTTGTTAAATATCTCGCTTCTGGAATGGCTTAGAATAAAGCAGTAATGCTTTTTTCTATCTCTTTGATTTGTTTTTTCAATGTTTGAATCAATCGTGCATAAGTGGCTAATACAACGTCCACAGAGTCTTGAACGACCTTACCTAGTCGGTAGGAGTCACGTATGGCTTTCTTGATGGTTTTCGCTAAATCTTCCGGGTCGCTAAAGCGTCCTTTCTCCTTTTTCTGAAGAAGAGTAGCGAGTGCTTCTAGATCCATTTCTGCGATTTCATCCAACGAAAGGGAATCTGAGAGTATTTCCATCATCGTCGCACCAAAAACAGAGGTATTTAACTCTTTCGATAACGTATTACATTTGTAGTAAAGGTTCTTCAGAAAGTGTTGCTTACATTCTGTTTGCTGGTGAACGAGTTGATATCTAGATCGTGTTAAACGTTGAAGGGCAACGTATTTTTCCTCCTTGATAAGAAACTTATTATACCGTCCGATTCGTAAAAAATCGGCAATACGGAAAGCATCTATTTTATCGGTCTTATCTTCTTCAAAGAGTTTTTTATACCGATGGATGGCTTTTGGATTTTGTACGACCACTTCCACGTCTAAAGCCCTCAAATCCTTATCTTCCGTTAGGAACATGGAAGGATGGAAACTATAGACGGAAGTAGATTCCATGCCAATGACAATTTTTTTATAGTTGTACAACTGGTGAAAATGGAGAACATTCTCCTTAATGGCGTTGGCACCATTCACATCGTTTGAAAGACAAATTTCTTTCAAAACAGTGTCATGACTGTCAAGAAAACATACATCAAGTTTTTCAGAGCTTACATCAATAGCTACGAATAATCTCAAAGAAAGGACCTCCTTTCTTTGAATAGTATTTGGAATGAGCTTGGATACTGTGGGATCTTCCTAGAGTCCAAAACATAGCCACAACCTCGCGTATGAGTATTCAATGATTGCCTTCATCTAAGCTGCCCTCCCACCACTATGAGAGGTAAGTGAAGGAAACCGATACAGCTTGTGCGTATGCAGTGCATTTTGGTCTGGGTCACAGTCTTTTAACGTGGTCGAACTACAGGAGGAGTAAGCATATTCCCGATGGGTCCATTTCTGAACTTCCATTATCTGGGTAAATCCCCCAGTATCCAAGACTAAATTTTACCCATACATCATTTTTTTGATGTAGCTCTTGAAGATAAAAACTATTTAATTTTCAAGGAACAGTTATTAACTTAAAACTTATTATAAGAGGAGGGTGTATCATGAAAAAAATATGTTTTGTATTAATTGTCGACGCTGGTATAAATTATGGTTCAATATTTTCTCTACCATTTTTAAGGAATCAGAATGATTTGAAGGAATATTTTTCTAAGTATTATGATGTTTCAATTAATTATATTAGGGATAAAAACTCAGTTGACTATTTGGTAGTTCCCAAACCGTGTCCAGCTTTTGATAATGAAAATAATCTTCCAATAATTGAAGTACCAGCAATCTTATTTATGGAAAAGAATTTTGAAAAAATAAAGACTTATATAGACAATTATTTTTCTAATAACTCATAAAGAAAATAAAAGTACAGTAAAAAGAAGTCCGATAAAAAACGAGTGGTGTAGAATATTTCTATTAATCATTCGTTTTTTATTATATTTACATATATTTTTTAAAAGAGGATTATAGACGTTCTGAAAAAAATAATTATAACAAGAACAGTGTTCGTGCTACTATCTACGGTTATTTTTTGTACTAAGTACCCCTTTAACTAACAAGACAACAAAAATAATTAACATATTAAGGAAATAATATTAAAATAAATGTAAGAGCTTTTTCTTTGAGTTTTAGCTCTGAATAATAAAGATAGTTAAATCACTAAATGGAGGAGCAGGTCAATTTTGTTCCTTGTATAGTAAATTGTTACCTATCTCTATTGCAGGTTGTATGGCAGGTAGCAGTTGTAGCGAAATGCAGCAGAGACAAAGGCTCTTTGTCAAACGGGACTGATGAATGTATTTGGCAAGTAAAAAATGGTTCTTTCCGGAGTTAGTTGAAAAGTCTCATTCTCTCCAAAAGTAGAATCTTTGTCCGCAATGTGGAGAATTTGTATCGACCATACATGATTCTTTTAATAAGCTTTAACTTGTTTATGCTCCCTTCGGCAAGACCATTATTATTCTCATAAGTTACCGCATTTCTGACAGCTTCAATATCCACGGCTAATCCATTCGTAAAGCTCTTAAACTCTTGTATATTAGTATTCTTCATTTTCTCAATACAATGGTCGAAATTCTCAACACTCTTTGTGGTGAAGATGTTTTTAAACTCCCATGTTAAGTCATAAACTATTTTTACAATAGGGTGTTCTTCGTAATTATTGTTGGTATTATGACGTATGTTCAAGCATATTATTTAACGTGGATGATTCCATAAAGAGAAAAAGAAATAACCTTTGCATTTTTCAGATTATCGTGTATGATGGGAAAGTATTGAAAATTAAATCAGTGATAAACTAGGGGTGCCTAACGTATGCGTAGGCTGAGAGAGAAGCGCGTGATCTTCTTAACCCTTTGGACCTGATCTGGCTCGTACCAGCGTAGGGAAGTTAACGGCTTTACATAATGATGTCTTTTATGAGCCAGGTCCTTATTTTTTTATGGACCTGGCTCTTTTTATTTTGGCATGCGCTGGCCATATCTCGTCCTTGTCACGAACAGGGGAGGCAACAAAGGTTATGAAACAGTCTGTTTCAGCTGAGCAAATTGAATTGAAATCGAGTTTACCAGGGAGTAAGAAAGTATATGTGGATGGACCACGCGCAGGCATGAAAGTGCCGATGCGTGAGATTGAACAAAGCGAAACGAACGGCATCCCAAATCCTCCAGTCCGTGTGTATGATACGAGCGGTCCTTATACGGATCCGGCGTATAAAGTGGAGCTGGAAAAGGGAATTCCAACGCCGCGTCATTCTTGGATCATGGAGCGCGGGGATGTAGAGGCATATGAAGGGCGCGAGGTGAAACCAGAGGATGATGGTGTGAAAGTGGCTTCGAAACATACACCTGTTTTCCCGCAAATGGATCGCCAGCCGCTTAGAGCGAAGCAAGGTGCAAATGTTACGCAAATGCATTATGCGCGTAATGGCATTATTACGTCTGAGATGGAATACGTTGCAATTCGTGAAGGAGTAGAGCCGGAGTTTGTTCGTAAGGAAATCGCAGAAGGCCGCGCTATTTTACCAGCGAATATTAATCATCCAGAAGCTGAACCGATGATTATCGGGCGTAACTTCCATGTGAAGGTAAACGCGAATATCGGAAACTCTGCTGTATCTTCTTCTATTGCAGAAGAAGTAGAAAAGATGACGTGGGCTACTCGCTGGGGTGCAGATACGATTATGGATTTATCTACAGGTAAAAACATTCATACGACGCGTGAGTGGATTATTCGTAATGCGCCTGTACCAGTTGGAACTGTGCCGATTTATCAAGCGCTTGAAAAGGTAAATGGAATTGCAGAAGATTTAACGTGGGAAGTGTACCGTGATACGTTAATTGAGCAAGCGGAGCAAGGCGTGGATTACTTTACGATTCATGCTGGTGTATTACTTCGTTACATTCCAATTACTGCAAAGCGTACGACAGGTATCGTTTCGCGTGGTGGTTCGATTATGGCGCAGTGGTGTTTATTCCATCATAAAGAAAACTTCCTATATACTCATTTTGAAGAGATTTGTGAAATTATGAAGCAGTACGATGTTTCGTTCTCTCTTGGAGATGGATTACGTCCAGGATCGATTGCAGATGCAAATGACGAAGCACAATTCTCTGAGCTTGAAACACTTGGTGAATTAACGAAAATTGCTTGGAAACATGATGTGCAAGTTATGATCGAAGGACCTGGACACGTACCGATGCACTTAATTAAAGAGAATATGGAGAAAGAGCTTGATATTTGTCAGGGCGCGCCGTTTTATACACTTGGGCCACTAACGACAGATATTGCACCAGGTTATGACCATATTACATCGGCAATTGGAGCTGCGATGATCGGTTGGTTTGGAACGGCGATGCTTTGTTATGTAACGCCGAAAGAACATTTAGGTTTACCGAATAAAGATGATGTACGCACGGGTGTTATTACGTACAAAATTGCAGCGCATGCGGCTGATCTTGCAAAAGGACATAAAACGGCTCATCAGCGTGATGATGCACTTTCAAAAGCACGTTTCGAATTTCGTTGGCGCGATCAATTTAATTTATCTTTAGATCCTGAACGTGCGATGGAATATCACGATGAAACGTTGCCTGCAGAAGGGGCAAAGACAGCTCACTTCTGTTCAATGTGTGGACCGAAGTTTTGTAGTATGAGAATTTCACATGATATCCGTGAATATGCAAAAGAAAATGATTTAGAAACGACAGAAGCAATTGAAAAAGGAATGAAAGAGAAAGCAGAAGAATTTAAAGAAGCTGGTAGTCATTTATATCAATAACACGTTACACCTCTTTACTTGATTGATCACACTGTAGTACCTAACTTTATTATAGAAGAAGCCCCATTTGCTAAGACGGTAGCAAATGGGGCTTCTGTTGTTTATCCCGCTATTTGTGGGCAGTAAGACCCCCACCTCAAAATTCAGCGGAAGCAAAGAAGTTAGGTCGGGGTCGGGCTGCCCGTAAAAGCCCGATTGGTTAAGGCTAATAATCAGTGGGGGATGAACAAAACCCCCACTGATTAAAGTTTCACTTTATAAGGCGAAGAAGAGATGTACCCAGTAGAATAAGAGGAATAGTGTGACGACTGTTGTGAGCGGGATAACGATAAGGGATACACTTAAATAGTCTTTCCATTTTACTTTAATTTTGTTTTGTTTCAGAATATACATCCAAATGAGTGAAGCTAGTGTACCAATTGGTAGTAATAGTGAACCGATGTCACTACCAATGATGTTTGCAAGATAGATTGTTTTTAATGTGACTGGATCTAGTCCCATTTCTGTTAATGTAATTGTACCAATCATAAGGGCAGGATGGTTATTGAAGACGTTAGAGAGGATGGATACAAGTCCGCCCATTGCAAAGCTAGCATAGAGTAGATGCTGATTCACAATTGGCTCGAGCCATTGTACAAGTGCAGCTGTTAATCCTGCGTTGTGGAGTCCGTAAATAATGACGTACATAGAGAAGGCGAAAATTAAAATGTGCCACGGTGTCTTTTTCAAAATGTCGACAGGATTTGTTCGTAAGTAGTACCATCTCCAAATGAGAAGAACGAGTGAACCAAGTACTGCAACGATTTCAATTGGGATGGATAAGAAGGATGCAACGAATAGAAGACAGCGCATAAGGAAGACGAAACCTAATACTTTTAACATGAATCTTGTCCGTTTTTGTTTCGTATCAACAGAATTATTTCCTTTTAGTGGATGGAAGTTTTTCGTGAAGAAAATTTCTTCAATATCATATGAAGAAACAGGTAATTTTTTCGGAAGTTTTTTCTTCAAAACTGTATACATGAGCCATGACATAAATAATAAGCCTAATGTTGCAGGTACAAACATCATAGCAGTATGCATATAAAGAGTCATATTAACGATATTTAATGCGATTAAATTTACGATATTACTTACACCAATTGGCGCACTAGATGCCGTAGCGATTAAAGCACCACTTAATAAATAAGGAATTTGCTGATGAGGTTTTAGTTGAAGATTTTTTAGAAGAAGAATTAAAATTGGAGTTGTAATTAAAATACTACCGTCGTTATTGAATAAAAGAGTCATGAGAAAACATAATAATTGAATATACCAGTATAAGCGGCGTCCAGAACCCTTTGCTAGATTTGCTAGTTTCGCTGCGGACCAATGGAAAAAGCCGAAGCTTTCTAATATAACTGCCATGACGATGGTCGCTAATATTGTTATGGAAGCACCGCCAATTTTACTTATAATATCCATGACGTCTGGTTTTGATACAAGTCCAGTAATTATGATGATACCAGCTCCGATTGCTGCTGGCCACGCTTCATTTAAACCTCGAGGCCGCCAAAAGATAACAATCATCGTTAAGAAGAATACAATAATAGTAATCCATATTTCAATGCTCATATTTTGCCTACCTTTCTATTTTCCCTTGAATAGATGTAGCTTGTCTCAAGGTTATATTGGTAGTATATTCAGCAAAAAATAAGAAGAACTAGACGTATAACGAGATGAAGCGAATATGTGTTTTTCATGCTAAAGGACAAGTGTCATTAGTAGTGAAATAACTATTGTGATAGGAGTCTATAAATTGATTGGGCAGTAAGGTAGTAAATGAGATTTATATAGGTGTAACTGAAAATATATCAGCGATTATTGAAATATATCGGCGTAACTCAAAATATATCAGCGATCATTGAAATATATCGGCGCAACTCAAAATATATCAGCGATTTTTAAAATATATCGACTTATCGACAAAACATGACAAAAGGAGCCCATCCCAAAATGCCTTTTGGAACAGACCCCAAGACTATATTATTTTTCCTTCAAAAAAGTACGATCCTTCAAGAATAAATTCCAGAAGAAAATAAATCCTGGTAATAAAATTGCAATCCCAATTGCGTATAGAATGAGCAGTGCATAGAACGTTTCTGTCGTTGTAAAGCTTGTAAATACAGTTACGTCAGGATAAATAATATAAGGTAAATGCGCGACGCCGTAAGCGTAGCTTGCAAATGCATATTGAGCGACGACAGCTAAAACGGCAATGCGAGGATATCCTAGTGTATTGTACTTTTTGTTTGTCCACCAAAGGGACGAGTATCCGATAACGAATAAAACAATAGAAACTGTAAACCACGGGAATTGCTTTATTAATCCTTGCATAAGCCAATGTGTTTCAGGATCCATTACAACGAGGGCGATGATCGCCGTAACGAGCGTTGCAGGACCAAGGATGATGGCATTTCTTCTATAAATTCTATACGTATCTTCTGAACTTTGTTCTCTCGCAAAATCAGCAAGAAAGAGAGAGGAGAGAAATAGTTCAGACGTTATTCCGAAGAGCATATAGCAATAGATAACCGGGCTAGAAAGAAGTTTTCCATACAAGAGTACTTCTTTTCCTTCAGACATTGTAATATAGGCTCCCTCTGTAACGGGTAAAACGGTAATTAATAGTGCTGGAATTAAGAGACCAGTAATACCTGAAATAACCCGAAGAAGGTACTGATATTTCGGCAAGGAGTAAGCAAACACCATAAATGTACTACGTACTGCAACGAGCACTAAAATTAACATAACTGGTACGAACATTACTGTCGCAAGGGTAAAGGCCGCTTTCGGAAAGAAGCCGAGAAATGCGACAACGACGAAGACGAGAAACGTATTTGTTACTTCCCAAGTGGGTGATAAGTACCGATTCGCAAGTTTGGCAGCGAGCGTTGGATGTTTTGCGTATACCATGCCCCAAAAACCAGCACCAAAATCGATGGACCCTAGTATACTGTATACGAAAATAAGGGCCCATAAGATGATGATTGCAATACTTTCCTCATGCATGAGAATCGCCTCCTTGGTGTTGTAAATCATTCTTTAATGGATGTCTTCTAAAGAATGTACGTAGAACAAAGACTGTTAAAATAGCGAGTCCAATATATAAAATGATGAACAAAACAAATAAAGGACCGACGAAATCAGCGCGTGTAGATGCATCGACGGTACGTTGCATACCATAAATTGTCCATGGTTGACGACCGCTACAACTGAAAATCCAGCCGAATTCAATACCGAGCATCATAATTGGTCCGCATGCAGCAGCCCCCCAAAGTAGCCACTTCGGTAGTTCTGTTCCCTTTTTTCGGTAAACGAAGTACCAATATAAGAGCGCAATTGCTGCAACTGCAAAGGTAAACGCAGCAGTGCCGACCATTAAGTTGAATAGTGTATGTGTATAAAATGGTGGCCATGTTTCTTGTGGGAATTCCTTTAAACCTTTTACGACAGTGCTAGGGTCTAGTCCCACTAATAAGCTAAGCATGTTTGGAATTTCAAGTGCGTAGTTTAGTTCAAGTGTATTAGGATCCACAACTCCGCCAATGGATAGCGGTGCGTGTGATGTCGTTTCAAATAAAGCTTCAGCAGATGCAAGTTTTTCAGGTGAGTGTTTATGTAAGGCAATCGCTGATTCATGTCCTGAAAGCCACATCGTAGCGCCTGTAATAAATGTAACGACAAGCCCTAATAGTAGCCCTTTTTTATGATAAGCAATTTCACGTGTACTTAAATTTTTCTTCAATAATTTAAATCCAGCGATAGAAGCAATGACAGCCGCACCAGTTGCATAAGCCGTAATAACAACATGGAATGCACTTGTGCCAAAACTCGGATTAAAGAAAGCTTTCCACGGATCAACGTTAAAAACAGATCCATCTGGATTCATTGAAAAGCCTGCTGGTGTATTCATCCATGTATTTGCTGATGTAATGAGTACGGCGGATGCCGTGGCACCAAGCATGACGAAAAATAGCGAGATTAATCTCATAAATGGAGGAAGTTTATCAGCTGCATATACGTAAATCGACATGAATAAAGCCTCCAAAAAGAAGGCGAAAATCTCAATTTGGAAGGGAACAGAAATAACTTGCCCAACAATTTTGGCGAAACCAGGCCAAAGAAGTGAGATTTGCACACCAACAATTGTTCCAGTTGGAATTGCTACACCGAGAAGAATAGCAAACGCCTTTGTCCATCTTTTCGCCATAATGGCATAGTCGGAGTCTTTCTTCCAGTGATAGAGTATTTCGCTTATAAAAATCATCAATGAAAGTCCGACGCCAAGTGTTGCAAAGATAATGTGGAATGCTAATGAAGAACCAAAAAATGCTCTTGCTAATGTTACCGTATCCATATGTAAACTCCTCTTCTTTTTTGCCATTATTTTCTGATTGAATTGGAAGATTTATTCAAAAAAACTACCAAAAATATATATGTATTTAAAAAGTGAATATGATAATATAATGTTGTAATATTTTGAATAGAAAGAAATAAATGGTTGGTCATGTTTTGTTTGTTTTTTGCTCAGGAATCTTTTATAATCTTTTATGCGAACATAAGTTCTGTTTTTCGGAATCAAGAAGTTTATGTGAAATGGAGAGGGTGTTTTATGTATCCTGAAGTCATTAAAAAGATGGCATTTTCAAAAGAGCATAGAGATTTATTATTGAAGCTATATAATAAAGAAATTACGCGTCGTGAATATGATCGACTTGTACAATCGCTATATAAACCTTCTAAAGAGGTTTGTGAGGGATAGAAATGGGGGAGACAATCTAATAGATTGTCTTTTTTAAATTTATGTATGTTCTGATAAAATTAAGGTTAGCCTTACTAGGGAGGTGAAAAGATTGCGGAAACGTTTATATATAGGGATTGGAGTTATCTTCTTAATCGCTTTAGGTGGAATTGTATTTTGGTCAGCTTTACAAGGAAACCGTACAGAAAATTTTATTTTAAGACATATGGTGAATGACAATGGAACACTTGCCACGTATCGTTTAGTAGATACTAAGGCAGGTACGGGTGAAGCTAAGGGACGTGAAGCATTATCAGAATCGGCGGGATTATGGTTACAGTATACACTTGATAAAGATGATCAGGCGTTATTTGATGAGCAAGTAAAGGTTATTCAAGATAATTTCATATATAAGAATCATATCGTTTTATGGAAACTCTCTGAAAAGGGAGAGAGGCAGTCAGCTACAAATGCACTTATAGATGATCTTCGTATTATAGAACAATTATATCGTGCTTATGAAATGTATAAGGAAGAGCGTTATAAAAACCTTGCCGATCAATTAAGTGATGCTGTACTTCGTTATAATAAAAAAGATAATTATTATGTTGATTATTATGATGCAGATGCCGGGAAACAAAATAATTTTGTAACAACATCATACATAAATCCGCGTGCATTCTCCTATATGAAGAAGTACGGCAAAGTTTCTGCTCAGCAATATCAGGAAGTCGTTCAATTTTTAGCTGATTATCCAAGGCATGGCTGGGCATTCCCAAAAGAGTATAAAGAAGATGGTACATTTACGTACGATAAAGAAGTGAATCTTATTGACCAATCATACGTTGCATATCATCGAAGTTTAGGTGGTCTTTCATCAGCTGCTTATTTGGAATTTATAAAGAAGAAGTTCCGGGAGGATGGAAAGTTATACGGTCGTTACAATTTAGAAACGGGAAAACAAACTGTGAATTATGAATCGCCGGCCGCGTACGGATTAACAATTTTGTACGTACTACAAACAGGTGATACAAAGTTTGCGAAGGAATTGTATGATCATATGGCCACATTCCGAAATGACAACGTATTTAGTAGATATTACGGTGGATATGTAACAGGTGAAAATAATAATACGCATATTTTTGATAACGTGCTACCACTTTTAGCTGAAATGGAATTAAAAAAGAGTGAACAATAAAAGGTGCCACCATATGAGGGTGGCACCTTTTATTTGTTCATATAATTTTACGTTCTAATATTAGAGAAGTAGTCAATCACAAATTCACGGAATTGCTGAGCTGTTTTTGATAAGTAACGTTTTTTTGACCAACTTAATCCGATGGTTCGCTGACAAGTGGGTTCAATAATACGCAACTTGCTTGATGCTAAAGTAGAGTTTTTTAATAAAGTTAAACTTGGAACAAAAGCGATGCCGAGACCTTGCTTAATGAGGTCGCTAATCACGGTCGGTTCATCTACTTCAAAAGCAATATGCGGAGTGAAACCAGCTTCTTTACAAAATTCATCCGTTAAGTGCCGAAATCCGTAGCCAGTGTTCATACTAATAAACGGTTCGTCTTTTACTTCATGCAGGTGGATATTTTCTCGGCCGGATAAACGGTGGCCTGAAGGGACGACTAAGAAAATTTCTTCTGTAATAAGTGGTTCCCAAACAATCTCCTCACCTTCAATTGGCACAGAGGAGATACAAAAGTCAATTTCTATATTATCTAGTTGTCGTTTCATAGAAGGAGTAGATGCAAGAAATTGTTGAAATCGAACGTTAGGATGTTCTATTAAAAAAGAGCCAAGTAGTTCTGGTAATATTCTCGGAATAGAAACGGCCAGTGTAATAGAGCTTTGTTGTAATTCGGCTAAATCTTTAATTTCTCGTTCCCCTTCACTTAATTCATGAAAAATACGCTCTACTCTTTTTAAAAATACTTTTCCGAAAGAATTTAAAGTAATCTGTCGGCCTTGGCGATCAAATAAAGGGACTCCTAAATCCTTTTCGAGTCTAGCGATTGTTTTGCTGAGTGAAGGTTGCGCGATATGCAATTCTTCAGCTGCCTTTGTCATATGTTCTAGTCGTGCAACTGTCTGAAAGTATTTTAACTGGAGCAGTTCCATTTCGAATCTCCTTTCTATAGACCAAAAGGAATGAATTGATAATTAAAGATGTATTATACAGTATGGAAAGTGACGTGTATAGTAAATCTGTTAAACCATTCTAATGGTGTTAAATTCGGAGAAGGAGTATGTTTCATGAAGGGAATTCAACTTATATTTAAAGATTGGAAAGCGATGTGGCACCATAAACATGGACGTATCGCTTTAATTTTTTTATTAATTGTTCCGTTAATTTATTCAGGATTCTTCTTGGCTGGATATTGGGATCCGTACGGAAGATTAGATAAATTACCTGTTGCAGTTGTGAATTTAGATAAGGGTGCTGTGATGGATGAAAAAACAATTCATGCAGGAGACGATTTTGTTAAAAATTTAAAAGAGAATAAGGAACTAGCTTTTCATTTCGTATCAGAAAAAAATGCAGATGAAGGGTTAAAAGAAGATAAATATTATATGGTTGTTACGATTCCAGAGAATTTCTCTAAAAAGGTAAGTACACTTATGGATGAGAAACCAGAGCCGGCAAAGTTGCAGTACAAAGTAAATCCAGGTAAAAACTTTGTAGCAGCTCAAATTGGAACGACAGCTGTTGAAAATATGAAAACAAAAATCTCAAATAGTATTACGAAATCTTATACAGAAGGTGTCTTTTCAAAGTTTCAAGATTTGGCACAAGGATTGAGTGATGCAAGTAATGGTGCTGAGAAGTTACATGAAGGAACGACCGATGCAAAAAATGGAGCGAATCAGCTTGCGGATGGTATTGATCGTTTAAGTAATGGGACATCGAAATTGAAAGAAGGAAGTGACAAGCTTGCATCCAGTCAATCTGCTTTAACCGGGGGAGCAAATGAGCTGAGTCAAGGAGCGACATCACTTCATAGTGGTATGGAGTTACTAGCACAAGGTGAAAAAACGTTACAATCAGGAGTTAGTGAATTAAGTGCCGGTACAAATGAATGGGTGAGCGGAAGTGAGAAGCTTGCTGAAGGGCAAGTAAAAGCGGATGGTGAAGCTAATAGTATAAAACAACAATTAGAAGAGTACGTGAAAAATCATCCAGAAGTGCAGCAGGATCCCGCCTTTCAAAAAATCGTTGCTACGTCTAATGGACTAGCTAAAGCAACAAGTACTTTAAATAATAGCCAACAACAATTGACACAAGGTGTGAAGAAGCTTACTGACGGTCAACATAAGATTGAAGAAGGCATAAATACATTCGGAGTTAAGTTAAATGAAGCTACTGCTGGAACGCAAAAGATAGCAGATGGTGCATCGAATTTGGCTGATGGATTTACGAAGTGGGGAAATGGATTTACATCATTGCAAGAAGGTGTAAACCAGCTTGCGAGTGGTGGAACGGAGCTGAATAACGGTGCTGGTAAATTAACAAATGGACTTGTTAAACTTGATGATGGTGCGAAAGAACTTTCTACGAAATTGGGAGAGGGCGCAGAGAAGATAGCGGATGTTCGTAATGATGATGCACGTAATACGATGTTCTCAGAGCCAGTTCAGTTAGTGAAGTCAACAGTTTCTGACGTTCCTAACTACGGTTCAGGCATTGCGCCATATTTCTTATCACTTGCATTTTATGTTGGCGGAATTATGGCATCGAATATTTTACCTCTTGGCCGCAGACAAAATATGAAGGTAAGCGGAACGGTACATTTTATTAATAAACTAGGATTGGTATATTTAATTGGACTTATTCAAGCGCTACTCGTAGATGTAGTTGTGCTAGGTGTTATGAAATTAGCAGTTGCCAGTGTGCCACTCTTTGTTTTATCAAGTATTGTTATTTCCTTTACGTTCATGACATTTATTCTTATGTTAGTAACAGTATTTGGTCTTGTTGGAAAGTTCTTAGCAGTAACGCTTCTTGTCTTGCAATTAGCGACGAGCGGGGGTACTTTCCCGGGAGAATTAAACATAGCTGTTCTTAGTAAAATTGGGCAGTTTCTCCCAATGTCTCATTCTCTTAGAGGATTACAAGATGTTATCTCTTTAGGAGATTGGTCACAATTACAAATGCAAATTTTAATATTGTTATGTTACCTCGTTGTTGCCGGTGGAATTGCTTGGATCACGAGCCATATACAGCATAGAGAAACGAATGCAGAACAAGTTTCTTAAAATGAAATAAGCTATCCAATTTTTTCGGATAGCTTATTTTTTATTTACGTTCCATTACTGCAAAGTAATTATTTTCATTATCAGCAAAGTTGAATGCTCTACCAGTAGGTAAATCTACGACCTGTCCAACTGTGACATTTTTCTCAGAAAGATCTTTATATAGACGGTCTAAGTCATTTGAGAAGAACATAAGTGAAGGTGTATTAAGGTTTAGTTCAGGTTGCATCTTCGCGATTAACGCTTTATCGTGAAGGACGATGCTTGTTCCTGCTTCTTTCGCCGGTGCAATTTCAATCCAGCGGAATCCGTTTCCGTTATTCTCTTCCGCAATGATTTGGAACCCTACTTTTTCTGTCCAAAATTGTAATGTTTCGTCTTGGTTATTTACATATAGCATAATTTGTCCAACTTGATTAATCATAGGTGTCTCTCGCTTTCTTTTTATATGCGTATCATTATATCAAATATATGGCTTGAATAGTTTTTTATGATTTTTTCGGAATACAACCTTCGTCCATTTCATCTTTGTTGTAGGAGAAGGACCTGTAATCCAAGTATGAAATGGTATTGTGCTACAAATGAACATTGTTGAAATAGAGATAATAGCCGTTAACACAAATAGTAATAGGCTATATAATATAGTATTTTCTTGCAGTGTGAATAAAGAAAGAAACTTTGTGCATAGTTGCAAGAAGAATAAGTGAGCTAAATAAGCACCATACGTGTAATTTCCAATGAAACGTAACGTTTTATATAAGAAACCACGACGCTGTACTATCATAATAGATAACACATACAGTATGATAATTTCGCATACTATATATAAAAACATAGATGGTTTTAAATAGGTAGAAACAGTTAAATGAATAGAGTTTGCTCCGTAAAAACTAAACAACTCATAATTGATGAATAAAAATAAGATGAAAAATAATATTGTTATAAGCGGGATATGTTTCATGACGAATAGACGCCAAGTTTTTAGTGCTACAGCGGCAATGCCACCCATAACGAAATAGAATGAGTAGAATAGAAATGATCGATCTGTATAATGTAAAATTGTTGAACTTGTTAATTTTTCTCCATTAAAAATATAGTGAGAAGAGAACCACATTAATAGAAAATATAGGCAAGCGAAAAAGGTCATATATTTATATATGTCTTTTTTATTTTCTGTTCGTTTTTGAAACCAATAAAAAAGTGTGCATAGTAAAGGGAACAATAAGTGAATTTGGAACATCATAATAACGTACCAAAGATGGGGCGCGGCTGTTCCGAGTAATAAACTTTTTATTCCGCCTTGTAATGTAATAAGATCATTTGTTGTTAATAAGTAAAGAATAGACCAAAAGAAATAAGGAATGAGTAAGTGTGTCGCTTTTTCAGAAATATATTCTTTATATACTAATTGCTTCGTATAGTGACGAATTAAGTGAAATCCAACGATAAATATGAATGCTGGTGCTGAGAATTTTGCAAGATTAAATAGCATGCCCATAATGAGGGATTGCTCAAGTAAGACATTTCCTTGATTCATTGTATATAATAAGGAACTTTGCAAAACGACAGCGAGAAATGCAATGCTTTGCAAAACTTTAAATTCAGGTGCGCTTTGTGTCATTATTTCCATCTCCTTTTCCATACATGATTATAGTACGGAGAATGGATAATGGATGTGGAATATTTGTGAAGATTTTAACAAATTTGTGGCGAGAGGAAATATCAACTTATCAACAAATAACGACAAAAAGAGGATGCTCGTTTAGAGCATCCTCTTTCTAGCTATTAAGCAAATTTGTTTTTGATCCAATTCTTACCTTCTACAAGGCGAGCTGTCATTACCGCACAAGCGTTATCTGCTGTTACGTTTAACATCGTTGCAGGTGGATCAATGATTGTACTAATTGCTGCGATAATTGGCAGTGCTTCTGGCGGGAAACCGTATAGAGATACGATTAACATTTCACCAATCATACCACCGCCTGGAATAGCACCCATTACTGTTCCTACTAATAAAGAAACAACAAGTGCGATTGCTAATGTTTTCGGTCCTTCGAATTCCATGTTGAAAATACCGAATAAGAAAGCAATTTTTAATACGCCACCTAAAACAGAGCCGTCTTTATGAAGTGTAGAACCAAGAAGGACAACTGTTTCACGAACGTCTGAAGAAATACCCATTTTCTTCGTTGCTTCTAAGTTCGCTGGAATACTTGCGGCACTACTACAAGTTGCAAGTGATGTAACTGTAGGAGAGACCATGTTCTTCCAAAATACTTGTACACCTTGCTTGCGACCTGCAAGGTATGCATAGAATGTGAAGAATACAAAGAAATAAATTAGAGAAGCTGGATAGTATACCATTGCTGCTCGGAAGTAAGTTCCAAGAAGTTGTGGTCCGAATTCACCAACTAATGCTGCGAAGTAAGCAGCAAGTCCGATTGGAGCGTAGTACATAATGAAAGATACAACCTTCATTGAAATCTCTGCACCAGCTTGTAGGAATGTAGCGAATGGTTTTCCTTTTTCGCCAACTGCTGAAGTTGCAATCCCCATTAAGATAGAGAAGAAAATAAGAGCTAACATATTTTCACGAGATAGTAACTTCGAGAAGTCAGATACTGTTAAAATACCGACGATTTGATCTGCAACACTAACAGCTTTGCCGGCTTTGTCAGGTTGTGTTAGTTCTAGTACAACACCTTGTGCTGGCGGGAAAACTTTCACGACAATAATCATAAAAATAGCAGCTAAAATACTTGTAAATAAGAAAGTCCCAGCCATACTAGACATAATTTTACCGAAACGTTTTAATCCATCCATATTAGCAATAGACGATGCGATGCTAAAGAACACTAGAGGTACAACAATCGTAAACATTAAGTTTAAGAAAATGTCACCAAGCGGCTTTAAAGCAACTGCATCGGCACCCATGAAATAACCAATGAAACCACCAATTAGGATAGAAGATAATAAAATAAGTGGAAAGCGATATGCCTTCATAAATATATCCTCCTATCAATTAAAAAAATCATACTGAATCATTATAGCGAGTTAGAGTCCTCTTTACTAGGAGAATACGGATAAATGGAATAGCGTGAAAACCAAGAAATTTTTGTTTTTAAGCTCGGCATACAGCAGGAAATCTAGACATATATATTTGTAACCTAGTGGTGGCAAGGGATGCACCATAACTTAGGTTCAGAAAAAGGGGGAGGGAAGCGGAATGAATATTTTGCTTTGCTGTGCAGCGGGAATGTCTTCCAGTTTGATTGTTACAAAGATGGAGAAAGCAGCAGAGGCAAGAGGGATAGAAGTAAAAATCTGGGCAGTATCAGGTTCTGAAGTGAATAGTCATATTGATAAAGCTGATGTCCTTTTACTTGGACCGCAAGTACGTTATTTATTACCGAAAATGAAAGAATTATGTAAGGATAAAGGGATACCTGTTGATGTCATTCAATCCGTTCATTACGGACTTTGTAATGGAGAAGCTATCTTGCAAGCAGCTTTGTCAATGAAACCATGAGGAGAGTGGGATAGATGATACGGTTTTTAGAGAAGTACGTGATGCCGGTAGCAGGGAAGGTTGCAGAGCAGAGGCATTTGCAAGCAATTCGAGATGGAATTATTTTAACGATGCCTTTCTTAATTATTGGATCGTTTTTCCTCATTATTAGTGCACTGCCGATACCTGGATATAACGAGTTTATGGCAGGTTTGTTTGGTGAGAATTGGCAGAGAGCTTTAGGGTATCCAGTTAGTGCAACTTTTAATATAATGGCTTTAATAGCTGTTTTTGGAATCGCTTACAGGCTTGGAGAGTATTATAAAGTGGATGCTTTAGCATCCGGGGCATTGTCGCTTGTGACGTTTTTACTTGCGACTCCATTTCAAGTTGCATATATTATACCAAGTACAAAAGAGAGTGTACTTGTAGAAGGCGCTATCCCAGCAGCATTAATGGGAAGCCAAGGGTTATTTGTAGCAATGATTATTGCACTTATATCTACTGAACTTTATCGGTTTATTGTACAAAAAAAGATAATTATAAAGATGCCAGAGACAGTTCCACCAGCTGTCACGCGTTCATTTGCCGCACTTGTTCCAGGATTTATTGTTGTAACAGTTATTTGGATTTTACGCTTAATTATAGAAAATACTTCTTTTGGCAGTATCCATAATATCGTAGGACAAATTTTACAGGAACCACTTAGTGTACTTGGTGCTAGTCTTTGGGGCGCAATAATAGCAGTTATTCTCGTTCATGTTCTTTGGTCGTGTGGAATTCATGGTGCTACTATTGTTGGTGGTGTAATGAGCCCCGTTTGGTTGTCGTTAATGGATCAAAATCGAGTTGCTTTTCAAGCTGGGCAAGATGTACCAAATACAATTACGGCACAGTTTTTTGACTTATGGATTTATATGGGCGGTTCTGGTGCAACGCTTGCTCTAGTTGTCGGAATGTTACTATTTGCACGAAGTCAACAATTAAAAAGTTTAGGGAGATTGTCAATTGCACCTGGTATATTTAATATTAATGAGATGGTAACTTTTGGTATGCCGATTGTAATGAACCCACTTTTACTAATTCCATTTATATTAGTTCCAGTTGTGTTAACAATTGTTTCTTACTTTGCAATGGAATGGGGATGGGTCGCACGTCCGAGTGGGGCCGCTGTACCTTGGACGACACCTATTCTTTTTAGTGGATATTTAGGATCGGGCGGGAAAATTTCAGGTGTTATTTTGCAACTTGTTAACTTTGCGCTAGCATTCTTCATTTATTTACCGTTCTTAAAAATATGGGATAAACAAAAACTGGCGGAAGAAAAGGGGGAGTAAATAACTAAAATGGATACGATAGAGACGAAAGCTTTTCATTTAATCTTGCATGGAGGAAACGCGAGAAGTTGTTCAATGGAAGCAATTGATTGTGCGAAGCGTGGGGAGTTTACAGAAGCTGAAGCTAAATTACAAGAAGCACTAGAGGAATTAAAAGAGGCGCACCGTGTACAAACGGAGCTTATCCAGAAAGAAGCTGGTGGCGAGAAGACCGAAGTTACTCTTTTAATGGTACACGCACAAGACCATTTAATGAATGCAATTACGGTGAAAGAATTAGCGAGTGAGTTTGTAGAGTTATATAGGAAGATGTCGGTGGATGAATGAACCTTGCTTATGCAAGGTTTTTTTATCTCGAATTAACGGGCAGTAAAACTCCCAGTAATTAAAATTTCATTTTATGTATGTGCCTGTACCATCAGTGGAATGTTCATCCCACTGATGGTATTTACAATCCTCCTTTTTTTCAGATGAGTAAGAGTTATAATTAATCGGCAGTAACAATTTCTCCTATACCACGAATTAATCTTTTTATATGCATCCGTTCCGGTTTTAATATATTTACGATATAATCAATCGTTATTTGTGGTTCAACGGTTGTACCGCAAGTATAACAGTCAATAGCTGCAAAATTTTGTTCCGGGTAAGTGTGAATGGAAAGAT
>NZ_CAJCKK010000032.1:0-48408 GCF_903970865.1 Bacillus sp. ME78 | reverse complement strand
CCGTTCCCATACCGAACACGGAAGTTAAGCTCTCTAGCGCCGATGGTAGTTGGGACCTTGTCCCTGTGAGAGTAGGACGTCGCCAAGCAACTAAAAACACAAGTCTTTTGACTTGTGTTTTTTTTGTATTGTTAAAAAGAATGGGAAAGAAGTAATGGTAATACAAACACGTTGCCCAAGAGTTAATCATATTATATAAGAGATGGGTGTATATTTTTCTGGAAATTGTTAAGGATTAGAAGTATAAAATAGGTTCACTTAAATAGGGAGGGAAGGTTATGAAATTACAAAGTGAAGTTTGTATTGTTTGTGAGACAAAAAGAAAAGAAGGTATATATGTTTATAATAATTTAATATGTTATGAATGTGAAAAGGATATGGTGAATACAGAGACAGATGATCCGAAATATATACATTATTTAAAGCAACTTCGAAAATTAGAAGTATCATATTTTTAAATAGGCATATGCCTATTATTTTTTTTGTTCTGTATAATAGATGGAGAATGAATAATAAGGAAGAGATGTAGATGAATCAAAATCATATGCCTTTATATGAGGCGTTAATCGAGTTTAAAGAAAGAGGGCCGTTATCCTTTCATGTCCCAGGTCATAAGAATGGTTTAAACTTCCCTCAGAAGGCAATAAGAGAGTTTAAAGATATTCTATCTATTGATGTAACTGAGTTAGCAGGACTAGATGATTTGCATAGTCCGTTTGAATGTATAGATGAGGCACAACAATTATTGGCTGAAGTGTATGATACAAAGAAAAGTTATTTTTTAATTAATGGTTCAACAGTCGGGAACTTAGCGATGATTTTGTCTTGTTGTGGGGAACATGATATTGTTCTTGTACAAAGAAATTGTCATAAATCAATTATTAATGGTTTAAAACTAGCGGGAGCAAATCCCATTTTTTTAGATCCATGGATTGATGAAACTTATAATGTACCAGTGGGAGTTCGTAATGAAATTATTAAGAAAGCAATTGGAAAATATCCAAATGCGAAAGCACTCATTCTAACGCATCCTAATTATTATGGTATGGGGATGGATTTAGAGGCAAGCATCGCTTTTGCTCATGCACATGAAATTCCTGTTTTGATAGATGAGGCACATGGGGCACATCTTTGTTTAGGAGAACCATTTCCGAAATCAGCGTTAACATATGGTGCAGATATTGTAGTGCATTCTGCACATAAGACATTACCCGCAATGACAATGGGTTCCTATTTACATATAAATAGTCACTTAGTAGACGAAGAGAAGGTTACTACTTATTTAAGTATGCTACAATCTAGTAGTCCATCGTATCCAATTATGGCTTCCTTGGATATAGCACGCTTTACAATGGCGCGTATAAAAGAAGAAGGTCATGGTGAAATTGTTGAGTTTTTACGGAGATTTAAGGAACGGTTACGTTCTATTCCCCAAATCGCCATTTTAGAATATCCGTTGCAAGACGAGTTAAAGGTTACCGTACAAACTCGTTGTCAGTTATCAGGGTACGAATTACAGTCCGTATTTGAAAAGGTCGGTATATATACAGAGATGGCTGATCCGTACAATGTCCTATTTATTTTACCCTTGCAAGCAAATGAGGGGTATATGAAGGTTATAGAGATGATCCGAGTAGCATTGCAACATTATGACGTGAAAGACAAGAGGGAATCTATTCGTTATACTTATAAAGGTGAATTCTCTCCGTTGCCGTATACGTATAAACAACTAGAAAGATATGGAACAAGGATAGTATCTATAGAAGAGGCTGTTGGAATGATAGCGGCAGAAATGGTGATTCCGTATCCACCTGGGATTCCATTGGTTATGTATGGAGAGAGAATTACTTCAGAGCATAAAGAGCAAATTATGTATTTAGAGAGAGCAGGAGCTCGTTTTCAAGGTAATACGAAATATATGAAAGTGTATGATATAGAAAGTAGGTTTTAGGATGAAGGGATTATTTGTAACAATTGAAGGCCCAGAAGGTTCAGGTAAAACAACGTTAATTAAAAGCTTATTGCCATATTTTGAACAAAAAGCACAAAAGGTAATGGCGACAAGGGAACCAGGTGGTATTGCAATTTCTGAGGACATTAGGACGATTTTACATAAACAAGAATATACGATGATGGAAGCACGTACAGAAGCGCTTCTTTATGCTGCTGCGCGCAGACAACATTTAGTAGAAAAAGTTATGCCAGCACTTAATGAGAACTATCTCGTGTTATGTGATCGTTTTATAGATAGTTCTTTAGCATATCAAGGCTATGCAAGAGGATTGGGTATGGATAAGGTATTTGAAATAAATCGTTTCGCAACAGAGGACTGTATGCCTAGTTTAACAATTTATCTAGACATTGAGCCTGAGGTTGGCTTGGCTCGGATTGAAAAAGATGCAGGACGTGAAGTAAATCGACTAGATATGGAAGATATCTCTTTCCATAAACGTGTGCGCGAAGGGTATTTACAAGTTGTAGAACGTTTCTCGGAGCGTATTGTATTGGTAAATGCTGATCAGCCGATGGAAAAACTTATAGAAGAAGTTGTTCAGATTATAGAAGATAAATTGTTATAATAGAAGGAAAGAATGAAATAAGTGAGGTATGCATTATGATGAAGACGTGGGAGCAGCTTTCTGCTATACAACCCATCGGTGTAAAAATGTTGATGAATAGCATTGCAAAAGAGCGTATATCCCACGCTTACTTGTTAGAGGGAGGGAAAGGTACGGGAAAGTTTGCGACAGCAATTCAAATGGCAAAGAGTTTCCTCTGTTCTCAGCGGAATGGAGTAGAGCCCTGTCATGTATGCACAAATTGTAAGCGAATTGATTCAGGTAACCACCCTAACTTACATATTGTAAAACCAGACGGATTATCTATTAAGAAGCAGCAAATTCATGATTTACAAGAAGAGTTTTCAAAAACAGGATTAGAGGCAAATAAAAAATTATATATTATTGAGCACGCAGATCGTATGACGGCAAATGCGGCAAATACACTTTTGAAATTTTTAGAAGAACCAAGTAGTGATACAACCGCTATTTTACTTACTGAACAAAGTCATCAAATTTTAAATACGATTTTATCTCGTTGCCAAGTTGTTACGTTTAGACCGTTACCTACAGAATCTTTAATTAGAAGATTACAGGAAGAAGGTATTACAGCATCTTTATCGACACTTGCTGCTCAACTCACAAATAGTTTTGATGAAGCTTTAGCTTTATGTAGTGATGAATGGTTTGCACAAGCACGAGCTTTAGTGATAAAATTATGTGAAGCGCTCGAAAAAGATACAACCTCTATTTTTTTTGTACAAGAAAAATGGGGAAAACACTTTGGAGAGAAAGAACAATTACAGCAAGGGTTAGATATGTTACTCCTTATTTATAAGGATTTACTATATGTTCAACTTGGAGAAGAAGATCGTCTTGTTTTTCATGAGCAGAAAGAGATGTTTGAATCGTTTTCCTATGCTCAGAAGCGCATTGTATCAGCTCTCTTTAATATATTAGAGGCAAAAAATAGAATCAACGCTAATGTAAATGCGCAGCTTGTGTTCGAACAGTTAGTGTTGCGGTTGCAGGAGGGATGACCGTTTTGTATGATGTAGTAGGTGTTCGCTTTAAGAAGGCCGGAAAGGTATATTACTTTGATCCAAATCAGTTCGATATCTCTGAAAATGAGTTTGTTATTGTAGAAACGGTAAGAGGTATTGAATACGGAAAAGTAGTTATTACCAAAAAGCAAGTTGATGAAAACGACGTTGTATTACCGCTAAAAAAGGTTATTCGTATTGCAAATGAAAATGATCGTACCATTGTTGAAGAGAACAAACATGCTGCAAAAGAAGCATATCAAGTCTGTCAGCAAAAGGTAGTAGAGCATAATCTTGATATGAAACTTGTAGATGTAGAGTATACATTCGATCGTAATAAGATTATTTTCTATTTTACTGCGGATGGTCGGATTGATTTCCGCGAACTAGTGAAGGACTTAGCGGCAATTTTTAGAACAAGAATTGAACTAAGACAAATTGGTGTTCGTGATGAAGCGAAGATGCTAGGTGGTATTGGTCCATGTGGTCGTATGCTTTGTTGTTCTACTTTTTTAGGAGATTTTGAACCTGTATCCATTAAAATGGCAAAGGATCAAAATTTATCATTAAATCCTGCAAAAATCTCTGGTTTATGTGGTCGCTTAATGTGTTGCTTAAAATATGAGAATGATGAATATGAGGCAGCAAAGGAACAACTTCCTGATTTAGATCAACGTATACAAACCCCGCATGGTACTGGCCGTGTGATCGGATTAAATATTTTAGAAAGATTAATTCAAGTGGAACTAGTAGACAAGGAACGGATAGTAGAATATACGTTAGATGAGTTAGTGAATAAAGGGGTCGTTTCGAGTCAAACCACAGATTAATGAGGTGGGTGCTTGTGGAGAAAAAAGATATTTTTGAATCGGTTTCTAGTATGGAAGAGCAAATTGGACATTTATACAAACAGTTGGGAGAGTTAAAACAGCATCTTGCAGAGTTGTTGGAAGAAAACCAGCATATAAAAATGGAAAATAACAATTTGCGACACCGTTTTGAAGAAGTGCAGAATAAAGAAAAACAAAAAACTCAAAAGCGTAAAGAAGTGAAGCCGAAGACAGATATTGGTGAAGGCTATGACAATTTAGCGAGACTGTATCAAGAAGGTTTTCATATTTGCAATCTACATTATGGAAGTGTACGTAAAGAGGGAGATTGTTTGTTCTGTCTGTCATTCTTAAATAAAAAGTGAAATTACCTTTCCAATTATAATTGGAAAGGTAATTTTTTATACATGAAATAGGGTAGGTTAAGGGTAAGAAAAGGAGCAGTATATGAATTTATATGAAGATGAACGTTTAGATTACTTATTAGCGCAAGACATGAAGATTATACAAAGCCCATCAGTATTTAATTTTTCTTTAGATGCTGTTTTACTAGCAGATTTTGCATGGGTACCAATTCAAAAGGGGAATTTACTTGATTTGTGTACAGGTAACGCAGTTGTCCCCCTTCTATTAAGTACAAGAACAAAAGGAAAGATTACTGGTGTGGAAATTCAAGAACGCTTATATGATATGGGAGTAAGAAGTGTTCAATATAATGGGCTGGAAGAAAGAATTCACCTCATACATGGAGATTTGAAAGATATGCCAGAGAAACTCGGACGTCATCAATATGATGTTGTTACATGTAATCCACCATATTTTCAAACACCTCAAACTTCAGAGAAAAATATGAATGAACATTTAGCGATAGCTCGTCATGAAATTATGTGTACATTAGAAGATGTTGTATCTGCAAGTAGTCAGTTAGTAAAACAAGGTGGGAAAGTGGCGTTTGTACATCGTCCAGGGCGATTACTCGACATTGTCACATTAATGCGTAAATATAAAATTGAACCAAAGCGTGTGCGATTTGTTTATCCTAAGGTTGGAAAAGAAGCAAATACATTGTTAATTGAAGGAATTAAGGATGGAAATGCAGATTTAAAAATTTTACCACCTCTCGTTGTATATGAGAACAATAACGAATATACAAAGGAGATACGTTCAATTTTATATGGAGAAGAATAAGCATTTTTTTTATGTGGTAGAGTGCTCTGATGGAAGTTATTATGCTGGATATACAAACCATATAGAAAAACGAATACAGACTCATAATAGCGGCAAAGGAGCTAAGTATACACGCGTCAGGCTTCCTGTCGTTTTAAAATATGTAGAGACCCATGATGATAAACGTACAGCTATGCAAGCGGAGTATTACTTTAAGCAATTAACGAGAAAACAAAAAGAGGCATATATGCAAAAAGGAGAACGCTATGTGGCAACAAAAAAGCTTTCAACAAAATGAAAAGGGAGTTTTATATTTAGTACCAACTCCTATTGGAAATTTAGAAGATATGACATTTCGTGCAATCCGAATTTTAAAAGAAGTTGATTTAATTGCTGCTGAAGATACGAGACAAACGAAAAAACTTTGTAATTATTTTGAAATTGAAACACCTGTCACGAGTTATCATGAGCATAATAAAGAAGTAAGTGGAAAGAGAATATTAGAGAAGTTAGAGGATGGAAAGAATGTAGCACTTGTTAGTGACGCTGGTATGCCGTGTATTTCTGATCCGGGTTACGATATTGTTGTTGAGGCAGTAGCTGAGCAATATCATGTAATTCCGCTTCCTGGAGCAAATGCAGCCCTTACAGCATTAATTGCATCCGGTCTTGAAACAAAGCAGTTTTATTTCTATGGTTTCTTGCAGAGAAACAAAAAGGAACGGAAGATGGAGTTAGAAAAGCTTCGTTATGTACAAACTACAATGATGTTTTATGAAGCGCCTCATCGTTTAGATGATACTTTAATTTCGATGCAGGAAGTGTTGGGAAATAGAGAGATTGTATTGTGTCGAGAGTTAACGAAAAAATTTGAGGAATTTATTCGAGGGACAATTCAAGAAGCAATTGAGTGGACGAAGCAAAATGAAGTACGTGGTGAGTTTTGTATTTTAGTAGCTGGTTCAACAGAAGAACCTGCTCCAGAAGAACAATGGTGGGAATCTCTTTCAGTATATGATCATATTGAACACTATATAAATGAAAAAGGTATGAATTCAAAAGAAGCGATTAAAACAGTCGCTAAAGATCGAGATTTGTCGAAAAGAGATGTATATCAAATCTATCATGTCGATAAAAAATAAGCTTCTCATAATTGAGAAGCTTATTTTGCTGTTTCGATATAATCTTGAAGTTCGTTTAAGATTTGCTCAGCGCCTTCTTTGCTTAAGATGATTTTACCTTCAGCTAAAGAAAGGTTACCGTCAGATACTTCACCAGTTACTTGGCAAGTCATGTTTGGTTTATATTTCTTTAAGATGATTTTTTCGTCATCAACATAGATTTCAAGAGCGTCCTTTTCTGCAATACCTAAAGTACGGCGTAATTCGATTGGAATTACTACACGACCTAATTCATCAACTTTACGAACAATACCAGTAGATTTCATAATTTTTTTCCTCCTAAATAAATAGTTTATAAGTTTCGAGTCTATTTTTAGATTCGTCATTTTTCGACAAAATACCCTATGGACATATGATACCAATCATTTACATTTCCGTCAATTCTTAAATTCTATATTTTTTAAAAAGATTTATAGATTTCTTATTTCTTATATATAATAGATTGAGAGGAAATTCCACAATTATTTACAATATTTTCAGAAAAAAATAACAAATTCCAAGTGGAGATTGTATATTTTTTTGAAATATGAGCAATAGATGATAAAGATATCGAGCATTAAGACCCAGAATTCAAAATTAGGTTGGCTTAAAGAAGATAAGTGAGATTCGGGCTGCTCGTAAAAGCCCGATTGATGTGGGCTAATAATCAGTGGGGATGAAGAAAAACCCCACTGATTAAAGTTTCACTTTATATATGAGTTTTTGATATACTGTTTATAAATACATATGAGGTT
This sequence comes from Bacillus sp. ME78, assembly GCF_903970865.1. NCBI lineage: Bacteria > Bacillati > Bacillota > Bacilli > Caryophanales > Bacillaceae > Bacillus > Bacillus sp. ME78. The sequence goes on along the minus strand of NZ_CAJCKK010000032.1, from coordinate 40,895 downwards.
ATTCGGGAGGTCCAAAACAATGACAGAGGAAAATAAGTCCTTTTATATTACTACCCCAATTTATTATCCAAGTGGAAAATTACACATTGGACATGCTTATACGACAGTAGCAGGAGATGCAATGGCACGATATAAGCGTATGCAAGGATATAATGTGCATTATTTAACAGGAACTGATGAGCATGGACAGAAGATCCAAAAGAAAGCAGAAGAGTTAAATATTACGCCACAGGCATATGTTGATAATATTGTTGCAGGAATTAAAGAGCTTTGGGAGAAGATGGATATTTCTTATGATGATTTTATTCGTACAACTGAAGATCGTCATAAAGATGTTGTCGAAAAAATCTTTAAGCAATTAGTAGATCAAGGTGACATTTATCTTGATGAATATGAAGGTTGGTATTCTGTACAAGATGAGACGTTCTATACAGAGCACCAATTAGTAGATCCAATTATGGAAGGTGACAAAGTAGTTGGAGGAAAAAGTCCAGATAGTGGTCATGATGTAGAACTTGTTCGTGAAGAATCTTATTTCTTTAGAATGGGTAAATATGTCGACAGACTATTAAAGTTCTATGAAGATAATCCACATTTCATTCAGCCGGAGTCTCGTAAAAATGAAATGATTAATAATTTTATTAAACCAGGATTAGAAGATTTAGCAGTTTCTCGTACTTCATTTGACTGGGGAGTTCGTGTTCCTGGTAACCCAAAACACGTTATTTACGTATGGGTTGACGCATTATCTAACTATATTACGGCGTTAGGTTATGGAACAGCAAATGAAGAGAAATATAAAAAATTCTGGCCTGCAGATGTGCATTTAGTTGGGAAAGAAATCGTTCGTTTCCATACAATTTATTGGCCGATAATTTTAATGGCATTAGATTTACCTCTTCCAAAGAAAGTCTTTGCTCATGGCTGGATTTTAATGAAGGATGGAAAGATGAGTAAGTCAAAAGGAAACGTAGTAGATCCAGTTACATTAATCGATCGTTATGGATTGGATGCATTACGTTATTACTTACTTCGTGAAGTTCCATTTGGATCTGATGGCGTATTTACACCAGAAGGATTTGTGGAGCGTATTAATTTCGACTTAGCAAATGACTTAGGTAATTTATTAAATCGTACAGTAGCTATGATTGATAAGTACTTTAACGGAGAAATCCCTGCATTTAAAGCAAATGTAACAGAATTTGATGAAACGTTAGTAGTGTTTGCACAAGATACTTTGAAAAAAGTAGAAGAAGCAATGGAGAATATGGAGTTCTCTGTAGCGTTAGGATCTATTTGGCAATTGGTTAGTCGTACGAATAAATATATTGATGAAACACAACCATGGGTATTAGCAAAAGATGAGAATGATCGTGAAAAGTTAGCTTCCGTAATGGCTCATTTAGCAGAAGTACTTCGTCAAACAGGTATTATGCTTATGCCATTCTTAACAGTAGCACCAAGCAAGATGTTTGCTCAGCTTGGCCTTACTGATGAGGCTCATAAATCTTGGGAAAGTCTATCTACAATTGGCTGTATTCCAGCTGGAACAAAAGTAGAAAAAGGAAACCCAATTTTCCCTCGTTTAGAAATAGAAGTGGAAGTAGAGTACATTAAAGAACAAATGAAAAGCTCTGCCCCTAAAGTAGAAGAGAAAAAAGAAGAAGAGCCGAAGGCAGAAGAAATTACAATTGATGATTTCTTTAAAGTAGAATTACGCGTAGCTGAAGTACTATCTGCTGAACCTGTGAAAAAAGCAGACAAGTTGTTAAAAATTCAACTAGACTTAGGCACAGAAAAGCGTCAAGTTGTTTCTGGAATTGCAAAATTCTATTCGCCAGAAGACCTAAAAGGTAAAAAGGTTATTTGTGTAACAAACTTAAAACCTGTAAAATTACGCGGTGAATTATCGCAAGGTATGATTTTAGCGGGTGAAGAGAATGGTGTATTGTCATTAGCATCAATTGACCAAAATCTACCAAATGGTACAAAAATCAAGTAATTAAGACAAGAAAAGAGATGTTTCACGTGTAACATGTGTGAAGCGTCTTTTTTCTTTTTACATTCTCTATTTTTGCATTAAGATTGTAGTATTGTTATCGTTAAGTTATTAAAGAACTTATTTTTGTAGAATAAACTTGATTTCAATATAAAAGGAGTTATGTATTATGTTGTTTGATACACATTCGCATTTGAATGCAGAGCAATTTGAAGAAGATTTGCAAGAAGTTATTGCCCGAATGAAAGAAGCGGGAGTTACTTATACAGTTGTTGTTGGTTTTGATGAAGTAACGATAAAAAAGGCGATGGAATTAGCTGAAGCTTATGATTTTATTTACGCTGCGGTTGGATGGCATCCAGTTGATGCAATTGACATGACAGAAGAACATTTAGCTTGGTTAGAAGAACTTGCTTCTCATCCTAAAGTCGTTGCACTTGGAGAAATGGGTTTAGATTATCATTGGGATAAGTCTCCAAAAGAAATACAGAAAGAAGTATTTCGTAAACAAATTGCATTAGCGAAAAAAGTGAAATTGCCGATTATTATACATAATCGCGATGCAACTCAAGATATTGTTGATATTCTAGAAGAAGAGAATGCAGCTGAAGTAGGAGGCATTATGCATTGTTTTAGCGGCAGCGTAGAAGTAGCAGAGCGATGTGTTGATATGAACTTTCTAATTTCGTTAGGCGGACCAGTTACATTTAAAAACGCTAAAAAGCCGAAAGAGGTTGCTACGGAGATTCCATTAGAGAAATTGTTAATAGAGACGGATTGTCCATATCTAACGCCGCATCCATTTCGAGGGAAACGAAATGAACCGAGTTATGTAAAACTCGTAGCAGAAGAAATTGCGAATTTAAAAGGTGTTTCTTATGAGGAAGTAGCAGAAATGACAACCAAAAATGCAAAAGCTTTATTTGGTGTTGAATAAAAAAGAATGGGGAAACCTGTTCTTTTTTATTTTGAAAAAACACTAGTAGAAGTGATGAAGAAAATAAATGTGAATGATGAAGTGTTACAATAAGGACAGAGAACAAAGATTTTTCTATTCTATTTTTTAAAATATAAGAATGAGGAAAATAATAATGGAAAAGTCGTCATTTTTTTGTTTTACTAAGTAGAGACGAAACGAGTGTGGAGGCAAGCATGAAAATAAAAGAGATTATCGTTGTAGAAGGTAAAGATGATACAGTTGCGATTAAGCGTGCTGTTGATGCGGATACAATTGAAACGAACGGTTCAGCAATCGGTGATCATGTTATTGAGCAAGTTAAATTAGCGCAGCAAAAAAGGGGCGTTATTATTTTCACAGATCCAGATTATCCTGGAGAGCGTATTCGAAAAATTATTTCTGACAAGGTTCCCGGCTGTAAGCATGCCTTTTTACCGAAGGAAGAAGCGCTTGCTAAAAGGAAAAAGGGAGTTGGGATCGAACATGCTTCTAATGAGTCGATTCGCCGTGCTCTAGAGAATATACATGAAGAAATGGAAGCTTATACAAGTGAAATTAGTTGGAGTGATTTAGTCGATGCAGGCTTAGTGGGCGGAGAAATGGCAAAGAGCCGCAGAGAAAGAATGGGTAAGCTATTAAAGATTGGTTATACAAATGCAAAACAGTTACATAAACGATTACAGATGTTTCAAGTTTCAAAGGAATCATTTGGAGAAGCTTATAAGCAAGTAATACAGGAGGAAAAAAAATGAAGGATATCGCAACGCCAAATCGTACAAAAGACATTGTTGAAAAGTATGGATTTTCATTCAAAAAAAGTTTAGGACAAAACTTTTTAATTGATACAAATGTATTAAATCGTATTGTCGATCATGCAGAAATTGGTTCAGAAAGTGGTGCAATTGAAATTGGACCAGGTATCGGTGCATTAACAGAGCAATTAGCGAAGCGTGCTAAAAAAGTAGTGGCTTTTGAAATTGATCAAAGACTATTACCAATTTTAGATGAGACGTTAGCACCATATGGTAACGTTACAGTTATTAATAAAGACGTACTAAAAGCGGATGTACATGAAGTATTTAATGAGCAATTTGAAGAAGGGCAAGATGTAATGGTAGTAGCTAACTTGCCATACTATATTACAACGCCAATTTTATTTAAATTGCTTGAAGAAAAGTTACCAGTTCGTGGATTTGTTGTTATGATGCAAAAAGAAGTTGGAGATCGTTTAGCTGCTAAACCTGGAACGAAAGAGTATGGTTCTTTATCGATTGCTATTCAGTATTATACAGAAGTTGAAACAGTTATGACTGTACCGCGTACAGTGTTTGTACCACAGCCAAATGTTGATTCTGCAATTATTCGCCTTCTAAAGCGTCCGAAACCGGTTGTAGAGGTGACAGATGAAACATTCTTCTTTGAAGTAGTACGAGCAAGTTTCGCACAGCGCCGTAAAACTTTGATGAATAATTTATCAAATAATTTAAATGGTTTCCCGAAAGATAAGGAATTATTGGATCGAATTTTAACAGAAGTAGGAATTGATCCAAAGCGAAGAGGCGAAACGCTATCTATTGAAGAGTTTGCAACATTAAGTAATGCATTGGTTCTTCATAAATTATCATAAGAATATGAAAGGGACAGTTCAACTTGAACTGTCCCTTTTGTCACCTTTCTCCCTCTAAATTCATATTTTAAAAACAGGTAAGATGGCCTAATGAGTTTGGAGGTAGGAGAATGGCTTTACATGTTGGAGAATTAGTGGAACGATATTCTCATAAGAGGGATATTCTTTTTCGTATTATAGAAATAAAAGGCGAGATAGCTATATTGTTTGGAGAGGAAATTAGACTGGTGGCGGATGCGCCACTTGAAGATTTAATTAGTATAGATCAACGAGAACATAAAAAAAGGGTGAAGCGTGAGAAAGAAACAATGGAGCGCACGTATCGTTTGTTTCAACAAGATTATGTGTTAATGAAACAAAGGCATGAACATACTTCAACTGGTGGATACACAAGTGAGGTGAATTATTTTCAAATGCCGGGACGTGTATTGCATATAGATGGAGACCCTTTATATTTGCGCAAGTGCTTAGACTTATATAACAAAATTGGCGTTCCTGTACAAGGTATTCATTGTAAAGAAACGGAGATGCATGAAAAAGTAGTAGACTTAATAGATCACTTTCGCCCAGACATTCTCGTTATTACGGGGCATGATGCATATACAAAATCGAAAGGAGTGAAGGGAGATTTAGCGGCATATAGGCATTCAAGGCATTTTGTACAGGCTGTTCGAGAAGTGCGAAAAAAATATCCATCATTGGATCAACTTGTTATTTTTGCTGGGGCATGTCAATCGCACTTTGAGGCACTAATTCGTGCAGGGGCCAATTTCGCTAGTTCACCATCTAGAATTAATATTCATGCACTAGATCCTGTATATGTAGTTGGTAAAATTAGTTTTACTTCATTTATGGAGAGAGTCAATGTATGGGATGTCGTACGTAATACAATTACTGGTGAAAAGGGACTAGGTGGAATTGAAACGAGAGGGATTTTACGAACGGGATTACCTTTTCAACATTACGAAGAGTAAGCAGGGTACATATGTATCTTGCTTTTTTGTATGGAAGGATTTAAATGAATTTGGATAAAAAGAGACAAGAACGTACAGACTACGTAATGATACTTTTACAATATAGTATTTCTTCTATCTATTCAAACGCAAGATGATATTAGCTGTGAATCGAGGTTAATAATTAGGATAGATATATCGTGTTTTAAGTGTTCAATCTAAATTACAGCGAGGTGTAGCGAAGTATATGTCAAAACGTTTAGATGAAATTAAAAGCGAATTAGATCACCATCTTGGACAGCGACTTATGTTAAAAGCAAATAGTGGAAGAAGAAAAACTGTGGAGCAATCAGGTGTACTAGCAGAAACATACCGTTCTGTTTTTGTTGTACAATTGGATCAACAAGAAGATGCGTTGCAACGTGTATCTTATAGTTATGCAGATGTTTTAACAGAGACAGTAGAGTTAACATTTTATGGAGACCCTCATGATGAGGTCATTTTATAATCCGTATATCATTACATATATTTCCATAAATGAAAAGCTATATTATTTTGCATACTAACTATACCGTAGCAAAATAAGGAGGGACTCTGCATTGAGTAGACGAAGAGGTGTCATGTCAAACCAATTTAAAGAAGAGCTAGCAAAAGAGCTTGGTTTTTATGATGTTGTTCAGAAAGAAGGATGGGGCGGAATTCGTGCGAAAGATGCTGGTAACATGGTGAAACGTGCTATAGAAATTGCAGAACAGCAATTAATGAAACGAAACCAGTAGTTGTAAGATACTTTCTATGCTACGGTAGCCGAGGAGACATTCCTCGGCTTTTTGTACTCTAAAAGGTGCCATCATTTTACATAAGTAGTTTCATTCTGAATGCTTTTCGTTATAATTAGGGAAGTGTCATCGTCTTACTATAAATTTATGGTAAAATAAACGATAAAAGATTGAGTACATAGAGTGGGTGAATAGATTGAAGCTACTAGTGAAAGCACCAGCAAAGATTAATCTGTCGTTAGATGTACTGGGAAAAAGACAAGACGGATATCATGAAGTGAAAATGATTATGACAACCATTGATTTAGCAGATCGTCTAGAACTAACGGAATTAGCAGAAGACCGTATTGAAATTTTATCCCATAATCGGTATGTCCCAGACGACCAACGAAATTTAGCTTATCAGGCAGCGAAATTATTAAAAGAGAAGTTTAATGTAAAAAAAGGTGTATCTATTACTATTGAAAAAACGATTCCAGTAGCAGCTGGATTAGCAGGTGGAAGTAGTGATGCAGCAGCGACATTACGTGGTCTTAATAAATTATGGAATTTAGGGCTTACAATTGATGAGTTAGCAGAGCTTGGCGCAGAAATTGGATCAGATGTATCTTTCTGTGTATACGGCGGCACAGCAATTGCCACTGGAAGAGGAGAGAAAATTGAGCATATAAAGACTCCGCCTTCTTGTTGGGTTATTTTAGCGAAACCACATATAGGTGTATCTACTGCTGATGTGTATGGAAATTTAAAGTTAAATCGAGTTACACATCCAAATGTAGATAAAATGGTTGATGTCATAAATTCTGGAGATTATAAAGGGATTTGTGATACTGTTGGTAACGTTTTAGAAGATGTAACATTTGGAATGCATCCTGAAGTTGCACGTATTAAATCACAGATGAAGCGATTCGGAGCGGATGCTGTATTGATGAGTGGAAGTGGTCCAACTGTATTTGGACTTGTACACCATGATTCTCGAATGCATCGCATTTATAACGGATTAAAAGGATTTTGTGAACAGGTCTATGCGGTACGTTTATTAGGAGAGCGAGAAACGCTTGAATAAAGACGTATAATACGTTATGATTTGTTTAGAATATTCGTGATTTGAGGTGAGAGTATGAAAATTAGAAGAAGTACAAGATTAGTCGATATGACTTATTACTTGCTACAAAACCCTCGTCAGCTAGTATCTCTCACTTTTTTTGCTGAAAGGTATCAATCGGCTAAGTCTTCCATTAGTGAGGATTTAGTTATTATTAAGCAAACGTTTGAGCAACAAGGGGTCGGCACATTGCAAACGATACCAGGAGCAGCAGGAGGAGTGAAATATATACCGTATATAAGTGAAGAAGAGGCAGATCTAATTATTGATGAGCTTTGTGGCTTATTTGAAAACCCAGATCGTATTTTGCCTGGCGGTTACTTATACATGACAGATTTATTGAGTAATCCTCGCCATATTAATGGCGCAGGTCGTTTGTTTGCTTCTGTTTTTGCTAGGCAATCAATTGATGCGGTTATGACAGTGGCAACGAAAGGGATTCCACTTGCTTATGCAGTGGCAAATTACTTAGATGTACCAGTTGTAATTGCAAGGAAAGATAATAAGGTAACAGAAGGTCCGACTGTTAGTATTAACTATGTGTCGGGTTCTTCTAAACGAATTCAAACAATGACGTTAGCAAAACGCAGCCTTCCAGAAGGATCGAATGTTTTAATTATTGATGACTTCATGAAAGCTGGTGGAACGATTCAAGGTATGATGAGTATGTTAGAAGAGTTCAAGGCTAATGTTGTTGGTATTGGTGTATTAGTAGAATCCACAGATATTGAAGAACGACTAATTAATAATTTTGTATCATTAATTCGTCTATCGGAAGTTGATGTGAAAGAAAAAACGATTCAAGTGGAAAAAGGGAATTATTCTCTTGCACCATTTGATGAAGGGCTTGTAGAGGCTGAATAAAAGGTAGAGCAGATAGCTCTATCTTTTTTTATTTTATTTATAGATTATAAAATAGATGGACAAACTGCCTTTCGTACACTATTTTTAAAGAGTAAAATAAATAATAAAAGGGTGAAAAGTATGAAAGTTGTTCAAACAAGCAAGGCACCACAAGCGATTGGACCTTACTCACAAGGGATTATTGTAAATAATATGTTTTATAGCTCAGGACAAATTCCATTAACGAAAAATGGGGAGCTTGTAACAGGAGATGTAACAGTACAAACAGAACAAGTATTTCAAAATTTACAAGCGGTATTAGAGGAAGCGGGTGCTTCATTTGATACAGTCGTAAAAACAACAGTATTTTTAAAGGACATGGATGATTTTAATGCTGTGAATGAAGTATATAGCTCTTATTTCTCTACTCATAAACCAGCTCGATCTTGTGTGCAAGTAGCAAAATTACCGAAAGATGTTTCCGTTGAAATTGAAGTAATCGCCCTAGTTAAGTAACCTTTTGTAAGCGATAACCTCCACTAATCTCTATATTCAACTACATTAAAAATTTTTATCTTAAAAATTTTTAAAAAATTAAAGGGAAAATAGAAAATTTGTGGAATTTATACAAATATATCGCTTATTTAGAAAAGGGTGGTGAACACAAGATGGAAGTGACTGACGTAAGATTACGCCGCGTAAACACAGAAGGCCGCATGAGAGCAATTGCCTCTATTACTTTGGACCATGAATTTGTTGTTCATGATATTCGTGTAATTGATGGTAATAATGGATTATTTGTAGCAATGCCAAGTAAACGTACTCCAGATGGAGAGTTCCGTGACATTGCACATCCGATTAATTCTGGTACACGCTCTAAAATTCAAGATGCGGTTTTAACAGAGTATCATCGTTTAGGCGAGTTAGAAGAGGTTGAGTTTGAAGAAGCAGGTGCTTCGTAAAATTCGAATGAAAAGGGCTTTGACGAAAAGCCTTATAATTTTGTAGCAAACTCCTGTAAGCATTTACAGGAGTTTGTTTTTTTTTGCTTTATATTTGAAAATTTCATAATTCATTAACATAAAAAGAAGAAACTACTAATTTTTTCAAAATCATTTTAAATAGTATAGCTTATTTCTTAAAAAAGATACTAAAGAGTAAAACATCTTATAAGAATTATGGTAAAATTTAATAGTTAAAATGTGTTTCTTGAAATATATGATGATTTAGGATAATATCTTTAATGGATAAATAGGTTGCGATGGAGGGTCTATATGTCAAACAGATTTGCAGTGATTCTAGCTGCAGGTAAAGGCACACGTATGAAGTCTAAGCTATACAAAGTGCTGCATCCTGTATGTGGAAAACCTATGGTACAACACGTAGTCGATCAAGTATCTCAATTAGGATTGCAGAAACTTGTAACGGTTGTTGGGCATGGTGCTGAAATGGTACAAGAACAGCTAGGAAACGTAAGTGAGTTTGCATTACAAGCAGAACAACTTGGTACAGCACATGCTGTAGATCAAGCTGCAAGTGTACTTGCAAATGAAGAAGGAACAACTTTAGTTATTTGTGGGGATACGCCGCTAATAACTGCTGAAACGATGGAAGCATTACTTCAGCAACATAAAGAAGCGGGAGCAATGGCGACGGTGCTAACAGCGTACATAGAAGAACCTGCTGGATATGGCCGTATTGTTCGTAATGAGAATGGTCATGTTGAAAAGATTGTTGAGCATAAAGATGCAAATGAGAAAGAATTAGCTATTAAAGAAATCAATACAGGTACGTATTGTTTTGATAATAAGGCTTTATTTGCTTCACTTTCTAAAGTTTCAAATGATAACGTACAAGGTGAATATTACCTTCCAGATGTTATTGAGATTTTAAAAAATGAAGGTCATATCGTATCAGCTTATCAAACAGAGCAGTTCGATGAAACGTTAGGTGTTAACGACAGAGTCGCTCTATCGCAAGCGGAAATTATTATGAAAAACCGTATCAACCGAAAGAACATGGTAAATGGTGTTACAATTATTGATCCAAGTAACACTTATATTTCTGCTGATGCAATTATCGGTAGTGATACAGTTCTTCATCCAGGAACAATTATTGAGGGGAACACTGTAATTGGTTCTGATTGTGAAATTGGACCACATACAGTAATTCGTGATAGTGAAATTGGAGATCGTACGACAATTCGTCAATCTACTGTACATGATAGTAAACTTGGTACAGAAGTATCGGTTGGTCCATTTGCACACATTCGCCCAGATTCAGTTATTGGAGACGAAGTACGCGTTGGAAACTTCGTGGAAATCAAAAAAACTGTCTTTGGTAATAGAAGTAAAGCTTCACACTTGAGTTATATCGGGGATGCACAAGTTGGAGAAGACGTGAATCTTGGTTGTGGTTCAATTACGGTGAACTATGACGGTAAGAATAAATTCAAAACTGTGATTGGTAATGGGGTATTTATTGGATGTAATTCAAACCTTGTTGCTCCAGTAACAGTTGAAGATGGTGCTTATGTGGCAGCAGGCTCTACAATTACAGAGAATGTTCCATCAAAAGCATTATCGGTAGCACGTGCACGTCAAGTTAACAAAGAAGACTATGTTGATCAATTGCTGAATAAGAAAAAATCATAATGTGGAGGGTTAATCTAGATGTCGACTCAATATCTAAATTCTAATTTGAAAGTATTCTCTTTAAACTCTAATAAGGAACTTGCTGAGCAGATTGCAAAGCATATTGGAGTAGGACTAGGAAAATGTTCTGTTGATCGTTTTAGTGATGGAGAAGTTCAAATTAACATTGAAGAAAGTATCCGTGGTTGCGATGTATTCATTATTCAATCTACAAGCTTCCCAGTAAACGAACATATCATGGAATTACTTATTATGATCGATGCATTAAAACGTGCATCTGCGAAAACAATTAATATTGTTATTCCTTATTATGGTTATGCGCGTCAAGACCGTAAAGCGCGTTCTCGTGAACCAATTACATCGAAACTTGTAGCAAACTTGCTTGAAACAGCAGGTGCAACTCGTGTAATCACTCTAGATTTACATGCTCCACAAATTCAAGGGTTCTTTGATATCCCAATCGACCACTTAATGGGTGTACCGATTCTTTCTGATTACTTTGAAACAAAAGGTCTTAAAGATATCGTAATCGTGTCTCCTGATCATGGTGGTGTAACTCGTGCAAGAAAAATGGCAGATCGTCTAAAAGCGCCAATCGCTATTATTGATAAGCGTCGTCCTCGTCCGAACGTATCAGAGGTAATGAACATTATCGGTAATATTGAAGGCAAAACAGCGATTTTAATTGATGACATCATTGATACAGCTGGTACAATTACATTAGCAGCAAACGCTCTTGTTGAGAACGGTGCTTCTGAAGTATATGCTTGCTGTACACACCCAGTATTATCTGGCCCAGCAATTGAGCGTATTCAAAATTCAAATATTAAAGAGTTAGTTGTAACGAACTCTATCGTATTACCAGAAGAGAAGAAAATCGACAAAGTACATGAACTTTCAGTTGCTCCATTAATTGGAGAAGCAATCATTCGTGTGTACGAAGAAGAATCTGTGAGTGTATTATTCAATTAATTGGATAGAATGAGACGTAACCAATTTTGGTTACGTCTTTTCGTATCGAAAAAAGAAAGTAGTGGTACAAGAATGAAATTGATAGTAGGACTTGGGAACCCAGGTAGAGAATATGAATTAACAAGGCATAATATTGGATTTATGGCCATTGATGAACTTGCGAAGCGTTGGAACATTTCTTTGAATGAACAAAAATTTAAAGGTGTATTTGGTGCAGGGTTTGTTAATGGAGAAAAGGTAATCTTATTAAAGCCGCTAACATATATGAATTTATCTGGGGAAAGTATTCGTCCACTCATGGATTATTATAAAATTGATGTTGAGGACTTCGTTGTTATGTACGACGATTTAGACATTCCTGTAGGTAAATTGCGTCTTCGCATGAAAGGTAGTGCTGGTGGACATAATGGTGTAAAGTCAACGATTTCGCACCTAGGAACACAAGAATTTCAACGTATCCGTATGGGAATCGATCGCCCGAAAAATGGAATGAAGGTAGTCGATTATGTATTAGGACGCTTTACATCTGAAGAGATTCCGGATGTTAACCATTCTATTGAAAAAGCAGCGGATGCATGTGAAGAGTGGCTAAATAAGCCTTTTCTCCAAATCATGAATACTTTCAATAGTTAAAAATGAGATTGGGAATATTTCTCTTTTGTTTTACCCATACTAGTAGTAATTGAATTTTTAGGAGGCTAGTATGGAAGGGTATTATTATTGCAGACACTGCGGAGGTAATGTAGGCTCCATTAACGCAGAAAAAGTATATAGCGACGTTTTATTTCAACTAACAGAGCAGGAAGTAGTAGAGATGATTCATTTTCATGAGAATGGAAATATATATATAAAAACAATTTGTGAATCGTGTCAAGAAACGCTCGCATCTTATCCTGAGTATTATGAGTATGAAAAATTTCTGCAATAAAATGTTGTCGCTTTGGCATGTCCAAAGCATTTTTCTGTTTTCCTTTTCCAAAATATTTGCATAAAATAGAATGACTTGCTCTTTATGTTGAGAGGAGTTTTAAAAATGATAGGTTTATTAGAGCAATTTTATAAAAATGAAGAGATACAATCGGTTATTAATGGATTAGAAGATGGGTTAAAAGAACAACTTATATCAGGGATGGCAACGTCTTCTCGTTCATTATTAATGGCGGCTTTATATAAAAAAACAAAAAAATCACAATTAATCGTTACACATAACTTATACCAAGCACAAAAAGTACATGAAGATTTAGTGGCGTTACTTGGTGAAAAAGATGTGTGGCTATATCCAGTGAATGAACTGATAGCATCGGAAATTGGGGTTGCAAGTCCAGAATTGAAGGCGCAACGTATAGAAGTGTTAAATCGCTTGGCTGCGGGAGAGAATGGAATCATTGTAGCGCCAGTGGCAGGATTGCGTAGATTTTTACCAATAAAAGAATTGTGGAAGCAAAAGCAAGTTGAAATCAATCTAGGGCAAGAGATTGATTTAGATGCGCTCTTGCATACTTTACATCATATTGGCTATGAACGTAAGTCGATGGTAGAAGCTCCAGGGGAGTTCAGTTTGCGCGGGGGAATATTAGATATTTATCCTTTAACTGAAGAACTACCATTTCGTATTGAATTTTTTGATACAGAAGTCGATTCTATTCGATTATTTGATGTGGATGAACAGCGTTCTCAAGGTAAAAAAGAAAGCGTTAGGTTTGGTCCGGCAACAGAGTTTTTATTTTCACAGGAAGAATTAAAATCAGGAATTCAGCATCTTGAAGAAGGTTTGACTAAGACGATGCAAAAACTTTCTGATGATAAACTAAAGACTACAGTGCTTGAGACGGTAAGTCATGAAATTGAGATGTTGAAAAACGGGCAAAGTATAGAACAGATGTTTAAATACTTATCTATTTTCTATAAAGAACCTGCTAGTCTGATAGATTATTTACCAGAAGATGGTGTTGTAATTTTAGATGAGATTTCCCGTATTCAAGAAACAGCATCACATCTTGAAACAGAAGAGGCGGAATGGTATATATCACTTCTTGGTGAAGGAACAATTATTCAAGATTTATCTTTCTCTCACGCATTTGAGGGGTTTCTTCATCATAAAAAAAGAAGTTTTGTATATTTAACGTTATTCTTGCGTCATATCGCACACACACATCCGCAAAATATTGTAAATGTAACATGTAAAACAATGCAAGATTTCCATGGACAGATGAATTTGTTAAAAACAGAAATTGATAGATGGAATGAAGGGCATTTTACGACTGTTGTACTTGGAACAGATGATGAACGTGTGAAGAAATTACAACATATTTTAAGTGATTATGATATTGAGGCAGATATTGTAGAAGGCACAGATATCTTATTGCCTGGAAGGCTACAAATTGCTGTAGGTGATTTACATGCAGGGTTTGAAATGCCGATGCAAAAGCTTGTTGTCATTACTGAAAAGGAGCTTTTTCATAAGAAAGTTAAAAAATCACAACGTAAACAAAAGTTATCGAATGCTGAACGTATTAAAAGTTATTCGGAATTAAAAGTTGGAGATTATGTAGTTCACGTAAATCATGGTATAGGTAAATTTTTAGGTATTGAGACATTAGAGATTAATGGTGTTCATAAAGATTATTTAAATATTAAATATCAAGGTAATGATAAGTTATACGTTCCAATTGAACAAATTGATCAAGTCCAAAAATATGTAGGGTCTGAAGGTAAGGATCCGAAAGTTTACAAATTAGGTGGAAATGATTGGAAAAAGGTTAAAACGAAAGTTGAAAAATCTGTACAAGACATTGCGGATGACCTAATTAAACTATATGCTGAGCGCGAAGCTTCAAAAGGCTATGCATATACGCCAGATACGGCAGAACAACAAGAGTTCGAATCATCTTTCCCATATCAAGAGACAGAGGATCAGTTACGTTCTATTGACGAGATTAAAAAAGATATGGAACGCGGACGCCCGATGGATAGGCTCCTTTGTGGTGATGTAGGGTATGGAAAGACGGAAGTGGCTATTCGTGCGGCATTTAAAGCAATTATGGATGAAAAACAAGTTGCAATTTTAGTACCGACAACGATTCTTGCGCAGCAACACTATGAAACAATTCGAGAGCGTTTTCAAGATTATCCAATCAATATAGGATTATTAAGTAGATTCCGTACGAGAAAACAACAAAATGAAACGATTAAGGGCTTAAAGGATGGCACAATAGATATTGTAATCGGAACACATCGTATTTTATCTAAAGATGTCACTTATAAAGATTTAGGGCTTCTTATTATTGATGAAGAACAAAGATTTGGTGTAACGCATAAAGAAAAAATTAAACAATTGAAGGCGAATGTTGACGTATTAACATTAACGGCAACTCCGATTCCGCGGACGCTTCATATGTCTATGCTTGGTGTGCGCGACTTATCTGTTATTGAGACACCGCCAGAAAATCGTTTCCCAGTCCAAACGTATGTAGTAGAGTATAATCCAGCATTAATGCGAGAGGCGATAGAGCGAGAGCTTGCAAGAGGCGGTCAAATTTACTTCCTATATAACCGTGTAGAGGATATTGAAAGAAAAGCAGATGAAATTTCGATGTTAGTTCCAGATGCTCGCGTAACGTACGCACATGGGAAAATGAACGAAAGTGAATTAGAGTCTGTTATGCTATCATTTTTAGAAGGACAGCATGATGTTCTTGTAAGTACAACAATTATTGAGACGGGTGTAGATATTCCGAACGTAAATACGTTAATTGTATTTGATGCAGATCGTATGGGGTTATCACAGTTGTACCAGCTTCGTGGGCGTGTTGGACGTTCTAATCGTGTTGCATATGCATACTTTGCCTATAAACGTGACAAAGTGCTGTCAGAAGTTGCAGAGAAGCGTCTGCAAGCAATTAAAGAGTTCACAGAACTTGGATCTGGTTTCAAAATTGCGATGAGAGATTTATCTATTCGTGGAGCAGGTAATTTGTTAGGAGCAGAACAGCATGGGTTTATTGATTCTGTCGGATTTGATCTATATTCTCAAATGTTAAAAGATGCAATTGAACAGCGAAGAGGAACAGATGGAGCTGAAAATACAGTTAATGTTGAAATTGACTTAGAGGTAGATGCATACTTACCAGATGCTTATATTTCAGATAGTAAGCAAAAAATTATGATGTATAAACAATTTAGAGGTGTTTCTGCAATTGAGGATATTGAAGAATTGCAGGAAGAAATGATCGATAGATTCGGTGATTACCCACAAGAAGTTGGTTATTTATTACAAATTGCAAATATTAAAGTGTTGGCAATGAAAGAACAAATTGAGTTAATTAAGCAGAATAAATTTGAAGTAACATTCCTGTTTTCTGAACAAGCAAGTCAAAATATTGATGGTGGAAAATTATTCATGCTCGGAAATAGTTTTGGGCGTATGATTGGTCTAGGAATGGAAGGATCACAATTGAAAATTGTTATGAAAACAAATGGCTTAGAGACATCGAAGTGGTTAACAATTGCTGAAAATTTATTAAAAGGCTTACCAGATGTGAAAAAAGAAGTAATAAATGCCTAAAATAAGATAAAAAAATACAATTCGACGTGCATAGAAGAACTAATGTGTAAAATACTATGTCTAACAGTTGGTGATTTTTACATGAACAGGTAAATTCACCACTTTGATCATCAGTAGAAAGTGAGGCAGCATTAGAATGAAAGCAACTGGAATCGTACGTCGAATTGATGATTTAGGCAGGGTAGTAATCCCAAAGGAAATTCGTAGAACTTTACGTATTCGAGAAGGAGACCCACTAGAAATATTTGTTGATCGCGATGGAGAAGTAATTTTAAAGAAGTATTCTCCAATTAGTGAACTAGGTGATTTTGCAAAGGAATATGCTGAGGCTTTATATGACAGCTTAGGACATAATGTGCTTGTCTGTGACCGAGATTCTATCATCGCAGTATCAGGCGTATCGAAAAAAGAATACTTAAATAAAAGTGTTGGCGATCTAATCGAAAAAACGATGGAAGAAAGAAAGTCTGTTATTATGACGGACGAAAGTGATATTTCCATTATCGATGGTGTAACAGAAAAGGTTCATTCTTATACAGTTGGACCGATTGTTGCAAACGGAGACCCAATTGGAGCCGTCATTATTTTTTCAAAAGAAGCTATTATAAGCGAAATCGAGCATAAAGCGGTTAATACTGCTGCCAGTTTCTTAGCGAAACAAATGGAACAGTAAGGGTATATTGATTTTAGAAGTAGCAATCTTTCCTAATTATGATCTTTCTTTTTGAGAAATCAATTATTTGGAGATATATGTATATTGAATGAAGGTAGCGCTTTGCTACCTTTTTTCGTTGAATATTTTTAACGTGTAGGGACCTAGTATTACCCGTGGTGGTAAGGGATTTTGTACTTTTCTTTATGATATAATACGAGAGGTGAGAATAGAAAAAGGAGTTTTCTTGTATGGAAGCGAAGAAGTATCAAGCCTTTTGGCGTGGGGCTATTATATTAACGATTGCAAGTTTTGTTACAAAAGTATTAAGCGCTTTTTACCGTATTCCATATCAAAATATAGCAGGGGATATTGGTTTTTATATTTACCAACAAATTTACCCGTTTTATGGATTTTGTTTAATTTTAGCTACTTATGGGTTTCCTGTTATCATTTCAAAAATGGTTGCAGAACGACTAGAGTGGGGAAAACAGAGAGAAGCAGAAGAAATTATTTGTGTATCTTTTTGGTTTTTATTAGGAATTGGTTTTATAGGTTTCTTTACATTGTTTTTTGGGGCCGAAACAATCGCGATAGCTATGGGCGATATGCACTTAGATAAGTTGCTACGTGTTATTTCATTTTCGTTCTTATTGATGCCGTTTTTGTCTGTAGCAAGAGGGTATTTTCAAGGGTTCAATAATATGATGCCAACGGCTGTTTCGCAAGTAATAGAACAAACAATTCGAGTTTCTATTATTGTATTTTTATCGCTATTCCTAATTGCTCACGGATTTGATTTATATACAGTTGGTGCAGGGGCTATGTTAGGCTCAATTGCGGGTGGACTTATTGGGATTATTGTACTTATGTTGTATATGCGTCGAGATTTTCGTTCCATATTTTTTAAACGTGTAGCGAGAATTAAGGGTAAAAGGAAGATAATTAAAATCTTTTTTTGGCAGGGGTTAGCGATTTGTGTTAGTAATTTAGTGCTTATTTTTATACAGATGGCTGATTCAATGTCCTTGTACACTTTACTTATTGGTGTGGGAGAACAGACTGAAAGTGCAAAAGTATTAAAGGGTGTTTATGATAGAAGTATTCCGCTAATGCAATTAGGTACTGTTGTGACGACTTCTTTCTCGTTATCACTTATTCCAATTATTACAGCGGCGAAAGAAAGAGGAGATCTTTCCTTTATTCAAGAAAAGGTAAAGTTAGCAATGAAAATAACATTTGTTATTGGATTTGCAGCAGCTATTGGACTAACTTGTATTATTCAACCTACGAATATTATGTTGTTTGAAAATAGTGATGGATCAGATGTTTTATCTATTTTATCTTTATCTATTTTATTTAGTTCATTGTCAATTACGACGGCTTCTATTTTACAAGGGTTGGGACAAACATTTAAGCCAGCATTATTTGTTGTATTTGGAGGTTGCTTAAAGTTAGCGTTAAATTATATATTCATGCCTTATTTTGGTGTGAAAGGGGCAGCCTTAGCGACTTTATGTGCGTTAATCATAATTTCTGGACTAAATAGTTTGTTGCTTATGAGAGCTGTATCAGGGTCACTTATCAATAAGCGAAATATGTTAGGTGTAGTAATTAGTGGTATCTGTATGGGGTTTGTATTAATGATGTTCACGCGTGTGTTGCAGATGTCTGGATTAGTAATTGATACGGAACATAGAGCGAGCGCGACGCTTGAAGCGTTGTTAGGTGTAGCCATCGGCGGATTGACATATATGTTTTTTATTTTAAAATTACGTGTATTTACAAAAAAAGAATTAGGAACTGTTATGAAACAAGAGAAAAAAGAAGGTTCATTGAAGAAGAGTGGATAGAGGTGACAGGTTGTGAGTGGAATCATTACTGTTTTAGGTTTAGGTGCTGGTGAATTAGATCAGCTAACGATGGGTGTATATCGAAAAATAAAAGAAGCAGATCATCTGTTTGTTAGAACGAAGGAACATCCAGTTATAGAAGAATTGGAGAAAGAAGGCATACAATATACGGCTTTTGATGCTGTATATGAAGCACATGATACGTTTGAAATTGTATATGAAACAATTGCGAATAAATTGCTAGAACAAGCTGAAGGTACAGAAATTATCTATGCGGTTCCGGGGCATCCACTTGTAGCAGAAAGAACAGTTCAGCTATTGTTGGAAAAAGGAGACGTTTCAAATGTTGAAGTGCGAATTGAGGGTGGACAAAGTTTCCTTGATCCTATGTTTACAAGCCTAAAAATTGATCCGATTGAAGGATTTCAATTACTTGATGCTACATCATTTGAAAGAGGGCAATTAGAATTACGTCAACATTTAATCTTTTGCCAAGTATATGATGCATTCGTTGCATCTGATGTGAAATTAACATTAATGGAGATGTTGCCAGATGATTATGAAGTGTATATCGTAACAGCTGCAGGAACTTCATTTGAACAAGTAAAGAAGGTACCGTTGTACATGTTAGATCATGAAACGGAATTGAATAATTTAACAAGTGTGTACGTGCCACCTGTTCAGGAGCGTGCGTCCTTGTATCAACAGTTTGATGTTCTTAGAGAAATTATTGCAGACCTGCGTGGTCCAAATGGTTGTCCGTGGGATAAAAAGCAAACGCATCAATCATTAAAGAAATATTTAATTGAGGAAGCTTATGAGGTGTTGGAAGCAATTGATGAAGAGGATGATGATCACTTAGTAGAAGAATTAGGTGATATATTATTACAAGTTATGCTTCATGCTCAAATCGGAGAAGATGAAGGTTGGTTCTCTATAGATGATATCATTCGAACTCTATCTGAAAAAATGGTTCGTCGTCATCCACATGTATTTGGAAATACGGATGTAAACAATGCTGATGAAGTGATTGCCAATTGGGAAGAGATTAAAAAACAAGAAAAAGGATTCGTGAAAGAATCTGTTTTAAATGGCGTTCCTAAAAGTTTGCCGCAGTTACTACGCGCCTTTGAAATTCAGAAGAAAGCTGGTAAGGTTGGATTTGATTGGGTTGATGTGCAGCCGATGATAGAGAAAGCTTTGGAAGAATGGCAAGAGTTCCAACAAGAAGTTACAAACATGGATGAGGAAAAGATGCTAGGTGAGTTTGGTGATTTACTATTTGCATTTGTTAATATAGCCCGTCATTACAAAATAGATCCAGAAGAGGCGTTACGTTCAACTAATGAGAAATTTACTGGTCGTTTTTTATACATGGAGGCAAAAGTAGCTGAAATGAATAAAGAGATGGAAGATTTATCATTAGAACAGTTAGATGTTTTATGGGAAGAAGCGAAACAAACAGAGCGTTAATAGGGGGATTTGATATGCGTCTAGATAAGTTTTTAAAAGTGTCACGTTTAATTAAAAGAAGAACATTAGCGAAAGAAGTAGCTGATCAAGGAAGAATATCTATTAATGGTCAAGTGGCAAAAGCGAGTTCTGATGTGAAAGTAGCTGATGAATTAACAATTCGTTTTGGTCAAAAAATAGTGACTGTAAAAATAAATGAATTGAAAGAAACAACTAAAAAAGAAGATGCAGCAAATATGTATAGCTTAGTTCGTGAAGAAAAAGTAAAAGCGGAAGAAGGCTTGTTCTAAAATCATGTATCCCCTCATACATTACTATTAGCTAGTAAAAACCTATGGGGGGATTTACGTGAATAATGGTTACTCACCTACGTCTTCTAATCAACAAAATGTTTCTGTAGAACATGACATTATTATGCGTGGCAGGCGTATAATTGATATTACCGGTGTGAAGCAGGTAGAGAGTTTTGATAGCGAAGAGTTTTTGCTAGAGACCGTAATGGGTTTTTTAACGATTCGTGGTCAAAATTTACAAATGAAAAATTTAGATGTAGAAAAAGGTATTGTGTCGATTAAAGGGAAAGTTAATGAGATGCTGTATATTGATGAAAATCAAGGGGAAAAAACTAAAGGTTTCTTTAGTAAGTTGTTTAAATGAGTCTAACAATTCAGTTGTATACAATGCTTTCAATGATTGGAATGGGTGCTTGGATTGGAGCGTCTTTAGATACATATCAACGTTTTTTAAAGCGCCAAGAACGTAAACGTTGGCTTGTATTTATACAAGATATATTATTTTGGATTGTCCAAGCATTATTCGTCTTTTATGTATTGCTTCTCGTAAATGAAGCTGAACTACGTATATATGTGTTTTTGGCATTGTTATGTGGTTTTGCGGCATATCAAAGCTTACTGAAAGCACTATACATGAAGCTGTTAAATTTTCTCATCTATATTTTTATGCAAACAACATATTTTTTTGTTCGAATTATACAGCTACTCATGATAAAACCTGTTATTATTATAGCGCAGCTATTTATTGCATTTATATTATTCTTATTTCGTATACTGCTTTCAATTGGACATGTGTTATGGAAAATTGTGATTTGGATATTACTTTTCATATGGAAAGTTTTTTTCTGGCCTGTTCGATTTATTGCTTCGCTCATATGGAAACTTCTCCCTAATCGTGTTAAACTTTTTATAGTGAAACATATAGGGTTCCTGCAATATATAGCAAAATTGAAGGGACATATCTTCCAAATATGGGAGCGTATAAAAAAGAAGTTAGGGGGACCTCGGAAATGAGGGAACTGAGACAAAGAACAATCGAAAAACAGAGTCCAAATCCTGTTAAAGAGCATATAATACAAACGGATGAGAACAGGAAGCGACTTTATCGCCGTTTAGCGGTTTTTCTTGTCTTTACTTTTACAATTATTGCGAGTATTAGTGTAACGTTTTATCAACAAAACAGTTCCATTAAAGCAAAAGAAGCAAAAGTTAAGGACATGAAAAAAGAACTGGATTCATTAACGAATAAAGAAAAAAGTCTAAAAGACGAAGTTCAAAAGTTAAATGATGAAGAGTACGTATTAAAGATTGCTAGAAGGGATTATTTCTTCTCTGGTAAAGGGGAGATAATTTTTCCTGTTTCGAAGTAGAGTATGTCTTATTGACACTATATTTTAGGATTATATATAATAAAGTAAAATTTGACTTTTTAACCACTAAGGAGGAGCATTTTTTTTATGTCAATCGAGGTAGGCAGCAAGTTACAGGGTAAAGTAACAGGTATTACAAATTTTGGGGCTTTTGTGGAGCTGCCAGAAGGCTTAACTGGTCTTGTTCATATTAGTGAAGTTGCTGATAACTATGTAAAAGATATTAACGATCACTTAAAAGTGGGCGACCAAGTAGAAGTAAAAGTTATTAATGTTGAAAAAGATGGAAAGATTGGTTTATCTATCAAAAAAGCGAAAGAACGTGAAAAAACAGAAGGAGATCGTCCACGTGGTGAATACCAACGCGGTGGTGATCAACAACGTTCTGGACGTCCACAACGTAATAATCGCTCTTTCAACAGAGATAATCGTGGTGGCGGTAACGACCGAGCTCCAAAAGAAACATTTGAGCAAAAGATGGCACGCTTCTTAAAGGATAGCGAAGATCGTTTAACTTCTTTAAAGCGTAACACAGAGTCTAAACGTGGTGGCCGTGGCGCACGTCGCGGATAATAAGGCCGTTTAGTTTTTAACATATAGAGAGGTACCCAGAGTGATGGCTCAGGGTGCTTTTTTATATGTGAAAATATATTTTAAAAAAGTTTTCAAGATGTGTTGACTTTAAATAATATCTGATGTAAGATACTAATTGTCCGTTAAATACGACGACATGGCGGTGTAGCTCAGCTGGCTAGAGCGTACGGTTCATACCCGTGAGGTCGGGGGTTCGATCCCCTCCGCCGCTATATTTATTTTAACGGCCCGTTGGTCAAGTGGTTAAGACACCGCCCTTTCACGGCGGTAACACGGGTTCGAATCCCGTACGGGTCATCTAAAAAGATCATGCAAATTTGCATGATCTTTTTTTGTTAAATGGATTAAGACATACAACACTTCTACAAAATCACCCTATATTTTCTGAATATTTAATTAAAAAATCAAGGATAACTTACATACCGTGTATATCTGTAGAGTTATTTCGAATAAAAAGTCGAACGATTATAAAAGTGAAAACTGTTGTTTTGACAAAAATCCCAACAATCATCTTTTATAATGACAGTAATTAAACTATGCAGGTGGTGTTAAAAATATGCCTAAAGCAGGAAGGAATACTATGAATACAAGTGCATTGGCAATGAATGAGAGTCAGCTTGGAGGAATAAAGTGGACGAGTAAGTTGCGAATGAAATTCGAACAAGTTTTCTTTAGATGGGGATTTATTATTGTTGTTATTGGTTTTCTTTTGGGAAGAGCATATATATTAACAAATATTTTACCGTTTGCACTACCGTTTTTTGCTGCTGTTTATGTTATGAAGCGGGATAAGATGCCGCTAGCATTTTTAGCTCTAATGGGAGGAGCTCTTTCAGTCTCGATAGATAATTTGTTTTTTACTTTTGCATCTATCTTTACTTTCTTCATTTATAATATCTTCTTTAGTAGATTTACACGTAAAACCGTTGGACTTGTTCCATTTCAAGTATTTATCTCCGCATTAACCGCACACTTAGTTGTTGTATATTTTGCGCAACAAACTGTCACCATGTACGATTTACTCGTTAGTACCATTGAGGCTGGGCTTAGTTTCGTATTAACTATGATATTTTTACAAAGTGTCCCGCTTTTAGTGGAAAGGAAAGGAAAGCAACAGGCGTTAGAGACGGAAGAAATTGTTTGTTTGATTATATTACTAGCATCTGTTTTAACGGGTACAACAGATTGGTTTGTATATGATGCTTCTATTCAACATATTTTTACAAGGTATTTAGTACTAGTATTTGCATTTATTGCGGGTGCTGCTACAGGATCTACAGTGGGGGTCGTAACAGGATTGATATTAAGTTTAGCAAATGTGTCTAGTTTGTCTCAGCTTAGCCTTCTCGCTTTTTCTGGATTACTTGGTGGGTTGTTAAAAGAAGGGAAGCGTTTAGGTGTTAGTTTAGGTTTATTAATAGGGACAAGCTTAATTACATTATATGTAGACAAGCAGACAAATATTGTAACAACTTTAATTGAGTCAGGTGTAGCGATTGCTATCTTCTTATTAACGCCAAAGCTTGTTTTGGATCGTATTGCTAAATTTATGCCAGGTACACAAGAGCATTCGCAAGATCAACAACAATATTTAAGAAGGATGCGTGATGTTACAGCGAACAAAATCAACCAATTCGCAAATGTATTTGCTGCTTTATCTAATAGTTTTTCTGTATATGGGTATGTAGAGGAAGAAGATAAAGAGACAGAAGCAGATTTGTTTTTGAGTACAATTACTGCGAAAACATGTCAAACGTGCTTTAAAAAGGATCAATGCTGGGTAGTGAATTTCGATAAAACGTACGATTATATGAAACAAATAATGAATGAAACGGAAGAAGGAACCCTGCAACATAATCGTAAATTAGTTCGTGAGTGGGATAAGCATTGTGTGAGAGGGAAAAAAGTGACGGATTTAGTAGCGGGTGAATTAGATCACTTCTATGAGGGGCAAAAATTGCGAAAACAAATGAAGGAAAATCGTAGAATAGTAGCGGAGCAACTATTAGGTGTATCAAAGGTTATGGAAGATTTTGCTAAGGAGATACAACGAGAGCGTGAAAATCATCAAGTGCAGGAAGAGCAGATTATGCAAGCGTTCCGTGATTTTGGTGTCGAAGTAGAGCATGTTGATATTTATTGTTTAGATAGAGGAAGTATTGATATTGAAATGTTGATTCCAGTTGCATCTAATGAACATGGTGAATGTGAAAAGTTAGTTGCACCGATGCTTTCGGATATCCTTAAAGAAAATATTGTCGTTAAACATGAAGAAAAGTCTTCTTATCCGAATGGCCACAGTTTAATATCATTTGGTTCGGCGAAGACGTATTCTCTTGATACAGGATTGGCTACAGCCGCAAAAGGCGGTGGGTTTGTTTCGGGTGACTCTTATGCGATGATGGATTTAAGTGTTGGTAAATACGCACTTGCGATTAGTGATGGTATGGGTAATGGGCAAAGAGCTCATATGGAAAGTAAGGAAACGGTGAAATTATTACAAAAAATACTCCAATCAGGTATTGATGAAGAAATAGCTATTAAGTCTATCAATTCAATTCTTTCTTTGAGAACGACAGAAGAGATGTTTACAACATTAGATTTAGCTATGGTAGATTTGCGGGATGCGAGTGCTAGGTTTTTAAAGATTGGATCAACCCCGAGTTTTGTTAAACGCGCGAATAATATTTTGAAAATTGAAGCAAGTAATTTGCCGATGGGAATCATCGAAGATGTTGAAGTTGATGTGGTGGGTGAACAATTAAAAACGGGCGATATCCTTATTATGATGAGCGATGGGATTTTTGAGGGCGCGCAGCATGTAGAGAATCATGAATTATGGATGAAGCGGAAAATTAAAGAATTGCAAACCGAAGACCCGCAAGAAATTGCTGATATCATTATGGAAGAAGTGATTCGCTCTTGTGATGGTTATATAAATGATGATATGACTATTGTGGTGGCAAAAGTGAAGAAAAATATGCCGAAGTGGGCTACGATTCCGATTGTAGGAATGCAGGCGCAGTAAAATATAAGTGGAATGTTTATCTATAATTTGATTTTAAAAACCTAGGTGAATACCTAGGTTTTTTTGTGGGAAAAGGTAATGTTATTGATTTTATGAATATACACGGAGGATGTAAGATAAAAATGTAATTTTTGTATATCTTTTTTTTGCACAATGTTTGTAAAAGTTGTACCATTATAGACAAGGTAACTAACGTTGCTGTTCTTGTTTAATGAAAGGTGATTGCGAAGTTGAAAGATACATTTGTTGAAAAAGTAGATGACTTTGTAAAGCAGCATGATGTATTAAAGAATGATTCAACAATTGTTGTGGGAGTTTCTGGTGGTCCTGACTCGTTAGCCCTTTTATATTATTTATTAGAAAAAAGAGCGGAAAAACAGTTGGAAATTGTAGTAGCTCATGTAGATCATATGTTTAGAGGTGATGAATCTCATGAGGATTTACAGTTTGTGCAGGACCTTTGTGAAGAACTAGGAATTATTTGTGAAACGATAAGGATTAATGTATCACAATATCAACAGCAATACGGAATGAATGCACAGGTTGCTGCTAGAGAATGCAGATATGCATTTTTGGAAAGAATAATGAAGAAATATGATGCAAGATATGTTGCTCTTGGACATCATGGAGATGATCAAGTCGAGACAATTTTAATGCGTCTTGTAAGAGGGAGTACTCCGAAAGGATATGCAGGAATTGCAGTGAAGCGTCCTTTTCATAATGGATATTTAATTAGGCCGTTACTTGGGGTAACGAAGGAAGAAATTGTTGATTACTGTAATAAGCTAAATTTAATTCCACGTATAGATCCGAGTAATAAAAAGGAAGTATATACAAGGAATCGATTACGTAAATATGTCCTTCCTCACTTAAAAGAAGAAAATCCACAAATGCATGAGAAATTCCAAAAATTTAGCGTGCAGATGCAAGAGGATGAGGCTTATTTGCAGGAATTAGCTTTTGAGAAAATGAATAAAGTAATTACAAAAAAAAGTGATAAACAAATTAGCTTATCAATTCCTGCCTTTGAATCCATGTCTATGCCTTTACAAAGAAGAGGGATTCAACTAATATTAAACTATCTTTATGAATATAAGATTCCATCTTCTCTTTCTTCTATACATATTGACAAGGTGATTGAGTTTTTTAAGCGGACACAACCTTCAGGTTCACTTGATTTTCCAGGTGATTTGAAAATTGTTCGCACATACGAGGAGTGTAGCTTTAGATTTAAACAAGAAATTGTCTCTCCTTTTTTGCAAGATTTATCAGTACCCGGGACCATTACACTATTGAACGGGGATGAATTTGTAACAGAGGTGAGCGAAGATATACCAAGTAACATGAATGAAACAGTATTTGTTGCTAAGTATAATGATATATCATATCCACTTCGTATTCGTTCTAGGGAAAATGGAGATCGCATGTCAATACAAGGTATGGATGGCACGAAAAAGATAAAAGCTATTTTTATCGAAGCGAAAGTACCAAAAGAAAAAAGAGAAGAATGGCCGGTCGTTTGTGATGCAAGTGGGAACATTATTTGGGTACCCTTGTTGAAGCGATCTGCATTTGCAATTTCGAAAGAGATGGCAAAGAAGGGTAAATATATGATTATTCACTACAAAAGCAAGGAGTCTTCCGGGAGGATAATGAAATGATGAATCAAGATATCGAAAAAGTATTAATTTCTGAAGAACAAATACAAGAAAAGGTGCGCGAACTAGGTGCAGTTATTGCAGAGGATTATAAAAACACAGTACCTCTTGCAATTGGTGTATTAAAAGGCGCAATGCCATTTATGGCAGATTTATTAAAGAGAACAGATACATATCTTGAAATGGATTTTATGGCTGTATCTAGTTATGGTCACTCTACAGTTTCAACAGGCGAAGTGAAAATTTTAAAAGATCTTGATACTTCTGTAGAAGGTCGCGATATTTTAATCGTCGAAGATATTATTGATAGTGGTCTTACACTAAGCTACTTAGTAGACTTATTCAAATATCGTAAAGCGAAGTCTGTAAAAATTGTTACATTATTAGATAAGCCAACAGGCCGTAAGGTTGATCTGAAAGCGGATTATGTTGGATTTACTGTTCCACATGAATTTGTAGTAGGATATGGATTAGATTATAAAGAGCAGTACCGTAATCTTCCTTATGTAGGCGTATTAAAACCAAGCGTTTACTCAAATTAATTAAATACAGGCTTTACAATTGTATAGGAAAGTTTTTCTATGTTACGATTTACTATAGTGTTTATGCCGTGAGAGGAGGTTAGGAATGAATCGTATCTTCCGTAATACCATCTTTTATTTACTGATATTCTTAGTAGTAATTGGAATCGTGAGCTATTTTAATGGTTCGACACAAAAAACGACATCAGTTAGCTACGACAAATTCATTACTAAACTAGAAAGCGGTGAAGTGCGTAATGTGCAACTTCAACCGAAAAATGGTGTATTTGAGGTAAAAGGACAATTCAATAACTCTAGCCAAGGAGAACAATTTGTTACTTATGCACCAAATACTGAGGAATTACAAAAGAAAATCAATGATAAAGCGAAAGGTGCCGAAGTTAAGTATCAACCAGCAGAAGAAACAAGTGCTTGGGTAACATTCTTTACTTCAATCATTCCGTTTGTCATCATCTTCATTTTATTCTTCTTCTTATTAAACCAGGCTCAAGGCGGCGGTAGCCGTGTTATGAACTTCGGGAAAAGTAAGGCGAAGTTATATAATGATGAAAAGAAAAAAGTTCGTTTCAGAGATGTTGCTGGGGCGGATGAAGAGAAACAAGAACTTGTCGAGGTAGTTGAATTCTTAAAAGACCCTCGTAAGTTTTCTGAAGTTGGTGCCCGTATTCCGAAGGGTGTCCTATTAGTTGGACCTCCAGGTACAGGTAAAACTTTATTAGCACGTGCTGTTGCAGGTGAGGCTGGCGTTCCATTCTTCTCTATCAGTGGTTCTGACTTTGTAGAGATGTTTGTCGGTGTCGGTGCATCACGTGTACGTGATTTATTTGAAAATGCAAAGAAAAATGCTCCTTGTATCATTTTCATTGATGAAATTGATGCAGTAGGTCGTCAACGTGGCGCAGGTCTTGGTGGTGGTCATGATGAGCGTGAGCAAACATTGAACCAGTTACTTGTTGAAATGGATGGATTCGGTGCAAACGAAGGTATTATTATCATTGCTGCGACAAACCGTCCAGACATTCTTGACCCAGCGTTATTACGTCCAGGTCGTTTTGACCGTCAAATTACAGTAGATCGTCCAGATGTAAATGGCCGTGAAGCTGTACTGAAAGTACATGCGCGTAATAAACCGCTTGATGAGCATATTAATTTAAGAGCAATTGCGACTCGTACACCAGGATTCTCTGGTGCGGATCTTGAAAACTTATTAAACGAAGCTGCTTTAGTAGCTGCACGTCGAGATAAGAAGAAGATTGATATGAGTGATATCGATGAAGCAACGGATCGTGTTATTGCAGGTCCAGCTAAGAAAAGTCGTGTTATCTCTGAAAAAGAACGTAATATCGTTGCTTTCCATGAAGCAGGCCATACTGTAATTGGTGTTGTTCTTGATGAAGCTGATGTCGTTCATAAAGTAACAATTGTCCCTCGTGGTCAGGCTGGTGGATATGCGGTAATGCTTCCGAAGGAAGATCGTTACTTCATGACAAAGCCAGAGTTACTTGATAAAATCACTGGTTTACTTGGTGGTCGAGTAGCTGAGGAGATTGTATTTGGTGAAGCAAGTACAGGTGCTCACAACGATTTCCAACGTGCAACTGGTATTGCAAGACGTATGGTTACGGAATTCGGTATGAGTGATAAGCTTGGACCGATGCAATTTGGTAGCTCACAAGGTGGTCAGGTATTCTTAGGAAGAGACTTCCATTCAGAACAAAACTACAGTGATGCAATCGCACATGAAATTGATGTGGAAATGCAAACAATTATTAAAGAATGTTATGCTCGTGCGAAACATATTCTTACTGAAAAACGAGATAAGCTTGATATTATCGCGAAAACGTTACTTGAAGTAGAAACATTAGACGCAGAGCAAATTAATCATTTATATGATTATGGCAGATTACCTGAGCGTCCAACATCTTCAGATGATGTGAAAGTAAACATCAATATGAAGAAAGACGATGAAGATAAAGAAGATAAGTAAGAAATGAAGGAGTGACTATCGTCACTCCTTTTTTGTTTGTTAAGATTTTTGTTAATTACTATTAAGGGCTTAGTGGATAAAGTAATTTAAGTAAAACTAGTATTAAAAATTGAAATAGAGAGCAATCTTTTTGTAAAATGATGAGGATAGGAAAGCTGATTATATAAGTATGTGTGATATGATGTTTTTATAAGTTTTATACATACTACACAAATATAGATTAAATAAGATAAGTGGTGAGAATATGATTTTTGTATTGGATGTAGGGAACACAAATGCTGTACTAGGCGTGTTTGAAGAGGGGGAACTTCGTCAGCATTGGCGCATGGAAACAGATCGTCATAAGACAGAAGATGAATATGGAATGCTTGTAAAACAGTTACTTGATCATGAGGGTCTTTCGTTTGAAGATGTGAAAGGTATTATTGTGTCTTCAGTCGTACCACCAATTATGTTCGCTTTAGAACGTATGTGTGAAAAATATTTTAAAATTAAACCGCTTGTAGTAGGGCCTGGAATAAAAACGGGGCTAAATATTAAATATGAAAATCCACGTGAAGTAGGCGCAGATCGAATTGTAAATGCAGTAGCGGGAATCCAATTGTATGGAAGTCCACTTATTATTGTTGATTTTGGTACGGCTACTACATATTGTTATATTAATGAAGAAAAGCATTATATGGGTGGAGTTATTACGCCAGGAATTATGATTTCAGCAGAGGCTTTATATAGTAGGGCAGCAAAACTTCCTCGTATTGAAATTACAAAACCGAGCAGTGTTGTTGGGAAGAATACAGTAAGTGCGATGCAATCAGGTATTCTTTATGGTTATGTAGGACAAGTGGAAGGTATTGTTAAGCGTATGAAAGAAGAAGCTAAACAAGAACCGAAAGTTATTGCAACAGGTGGATTGGCGAAATTAATTTCAGAAGAATCGAATGTAATTGATATTGTAGATCCATTTTTAACGTTAAAAGGCTTGTATATGTTATATGAGCGTAATGCAAATTTACAGCATGAGAAAGGTGAATAAATAAGTATGAAAGATTATTTAGTAAAAGCGTTAGCGTTTGATGGAGAAGTACGTGCGTATAGTGTACGTACAACAAATACAGTAAGTGAGGCACAAAGACGTCATGATACATGGAGGACAGCTTCGGCGGCACTTGGTCGTTCTTTAACTGCAGGTACAATGATGGGTGCGATGTTAAAAGGTGATCAAAAGTTAACGATTAAGGTAGAAGGTAATGGTCCGATTGGCCCTATCTTAGTAGATGCTCATGCAAATGGGGATGTACGTGGCTACGTAACGAATCCACATGTTGATTTTGAAGGAACGGAACAAGGGAAATTACGTGTATATCAAGCGGTAGGTACAGAAGGGTTTGTAACAGTAATTAAAGATATTGGTATGCGTGAGCCGTTTATCGGTCAATCTCCAATCGTTTCGGGAGAACTAGGGGAAGATTTCACGTATTATTTCGCAGTTTCTGAGCAGACGCCTTCTTCTGTTGGTGTGGGTGTACTTGTAAATGGAGATGACAGCGTATTAGCGGCGGGTGGATTTATCCT
This sequence comes from Bacillus sp. ME78, assembly GCF_903970865.1. Taxonomy (NCBI): domain Bacteria; kingdom Bacillati; phylum Bacillota; class Bacilli; order Caryophanales; family Bacillaceae; genus Bacillus; species Bacillus sp. ME78. The sequence goes on along the minus strand of NZ_CAJCKK010000032.1, from coordinate 9,419 downwards.
TCAAATTATGCCGGGCGCACAGGAAGAAACAATTTCATTCATTGAAGATCGTTTGCAAAAAATCCCGCCTGTATCAACATTGATCGAACAAGGTCTTTCTCCAGAAGAGCTACTATATGCAGTCCTTGGAGAAGATAAAGTAAAAGTATTAGAAACAATGGATGTTCAATTTAATTGTACGTGCTCACGTGAACGTATTGAGAGTGTGTTAATTAGTTTAGGTAAAACAGAGTTAGAGCAAATTCGTGAAGAAGAAGAAGAAACAGAAGTTCATTGTCATTTCTGTAATGAACGATACAAGTTCTCTAAAGAAGATATTACAAATTTAATTGAGAATTTGTAATAAGGGGATTAACCCTCCGAATAGATTGACAAACAGGGAATTTTCTGACAAAATCTAAATATAGATAAAACCAATAAAAATACTCGGTGTTAGGAGTGACAGGAATGCGAGTGGCACAATCAGTTTCAGAATTAATCGGGAAAACGCCGATCGTTAAGTTGAACCGCATCGTAGAATCAGACAGCGCAGATATATACTTAAAACTAGAATTTATGAATCCAGGGAGTAGCGTTAAAGATCGTATTGCACTAGCTATGATTGAAGATGCTGAAAAAAAGGGATTGTTAAAAGAGGGCGATACAATCATTGAGCCAACAAGTGGTAACACAGGGATTGGTTTAGCGATGGTAGCGGCTGCTAAAGGATATAATGCAATTTTAGTAATGCCAGAAACAATGAGTATTGAGCGTCGTAATTTATTACGTGCTTACGGTGCTGAATTAGTATTGACTCCAGGTCCTGAAGGGATGGGTGGAGCAATTCGTAAAGCGACTGAATTAGCGAAAGAGCATGGCTACTTTATACCACAACAGTTCAAAAACCAATCAAATCCAGAAATTCACCGTTTAACAACAGGTCCAGAAATTATTGAACAAATGGGCGACCAATTAGATGCGTTTATTGCAGGTATTGGTACAGGTGGAACGATTACTGGTGCTGGTGAAGTGCTGAAGGAAGCGTATAAAGATATTAAAATTTATGCAGTAGAACCTGCAGATTCACCAGTATTATCTGGTGGGAAACCAGGTCCACATAAAATCCAAGGAATTGGGGCGGGATTTGTTCCGGAGACGTTGGATGTAGAAGTATATGATGAAATTATTCAAGTGAAAACAGAGCAAGCATTTGAATATGCGAGAAGAGTGGCTAAAGAGGAAGGTATTTTAGTTGGTATCTCTTCAGGCGCAGTTATTTATGCAGCAACAGAAGTTGCGAAAAAGTTAGGTAAAGGAAAAAAGGTACTTGTTATTATCCCGAGTAATGGTGAACGTTATTTAAGTACACCACTTTATCAATTTGAATCATAATTAAATGCGATTGAAAAAGCATCCTTGAAAAAGGATGCTTTTTCTTTTTGGATTGGAAATAGGAAAAGAGTGAATGACTAGAAAACTTCATGTAAAATAAGAGGTAGTATAATTAAATTATTTTCACTAGCCTTCGAGTATAATCAATCTCTATATAAATAACTTATGTAGTTGGAGCTGGTTCATCTAAGAGGGTGGGATAAAAGAAGACGGGGTGTTGATATGCAACGAAGAAAATCTTTAGCGCTTTCTATTCCATATCAGTTAGATTTCTTTAAGCAATATAAATTTCTTTCTCAGGATAAGCCGCAACATATTTTGCTGGAAAGTGGACGTGGCGGTCGTTATAACATAGTGGGTTTAAACCCGGTAGCGGTAATCCAAGGGAAGGGTGAAAAGTTACATATAAGTGAAAGCGGTAAGGAAACAATAAAAAGAGGGAATCCATTAGATTTAATGCAAGAATATATGGAGAAATGGAAAACAGACTACAATCCAGAGTACCCGCCTTTTCAAGGTGGTGCAATTGGCTACTTTAGTTATGATTGTATCCGTTATATCGAAAAACTCCCTTCTCTTGCAGAGGATGATCTGAATATACCCGATATATACTTTTTATTATTTGACGATGTGTTTGTCTATGATCAAAAAGAAAAGCTATTGTGGATTATTACACATTATGTAGATAAGCATGCAGAAGCAGAAGAACGTTTAAATGAATGGAAGGATCTTTGGGTGGCAGAAGTGCCTGAAGTGACTATGCCGTTTGAACGTCCTAAAAAGAAAAATGAAGCGGTTGCCTTTACAGAAACAGGCTTTATGAAGGCAGTTGAATGTATTCAAGAATATATTGGGGCGGGTGATGTGTTCCAAGTAAACTTGTCGACGAGACAAGAAAGAACTTTACAAACGCATCCACTAGAAATTTATACAAGTCTTCGTGAAATTAATCCATCTCCATATATGGGTTACCTGGAGCTTGGGGATTTTCAAATTGTTAGTGGATCGCCAGAGTTGTTAATTAAGAAACAAGGAACTGAAGTAAGTACAAGACCAATTGCTGGAACGAGATCTAGAGGCGCGGATGAGCAAGAGGATGAAGAATTAGCAAGAGAATTAATTGAGAACGAAAAAGAAAGAGCAGAGCATGTAATGCTTGTGGATTTAGAAAGAAATGATTTAGGGCGTGTTTGTAAATATGGCACTGTAGAAGTAGATGAATTTATGGTAATTGAGAAATACTCACATGTTATGCATATTGTTTCTAATGTGCGTGGTGAGGTGGAAGAAGATAAAGATGCTTTTGATTTAGTGAAGGCTGTATTCCCTGGTGGAACAATTACTGGTGCCCCGAAAATACGTACAATGGAAATTATTGAGGAATTAGAACCTGTTCGCCGAGGGATTTATACAGGTTCAATCGGTTGGATTGGTTATTCTGGAGATACAGAATTGAATATTGTAATTAGAACACTTCTTGCTAAAGATGGAAAAGCTCATGTACAAGCGGGGGCGGGAATTGTAATTGATTCAAATCCGGAAAATGAATATAAAGAGTCGTTAAAAAAGGCGATTGCTTTATGGCGTGCAAAAGAACGTAGCGAAGAAACGGTTAGGTGAGAGAAATGATATTAATGATTGATAATTATGATTCTTTTACATTTAATTTAGTGCAGTTTCTTGGAGAACTTGGACAAGAGCTCGTTGTTAAACGTAACGATGAAGTGACGATTTCAGATATCGAGAATATGAAACCAGATTTTCTAATGATTTCTCCAGGTCCATGTAGTCCTAATGAAGCGGGGATTAGTATGGAAGTTATTAAATACTTCGCGGGGAAGATTCCGATTTTTGGAGTTTGTTTAGGGCATCAATCTATTGCACAAGTGTTTGGTGGAGAGGTTGTTCGTGCAGAGCGATTAATGCATGGGAAAACTTCGCTTATGCATCATGATGGAAAGACGATTTTTTCGGATATTCCTAATCCATTTACTGCGACGCGCTATCATTCCCTTATTGTTAAGAAAGAGACGTTACCAGATTGCTTAGAGGTAACATCTTGGACAGAGGAAGGGGAAATTATGGCACTTCGTCATAAGACATTGCCGATAGAGGGTGTGCAATTCCATCCGGAATCTATTATGACTTCTCATGGGAAAGAGTTATTGCAGAATTTCATTCGTAAATACAGTCCAAGTGCGACATTATGTTAATTTACGTAAATGGTCAGTATGTAGAAGCAAGTGAAGCGAGAATTTCTCCTTATGATCATGGTTATTTATATGGTCTTGGAGTTTTTGAAACGTTTCGTATTTATAATGGTCATCCTTTCTTATTGGATGATCATTATGACCGTTTAATAGAGGCGCTGGATACATTGCAAATTAAATGGACAATGACAAAAAATGATGTGATGCTTATTTTGAAAGATTTACTCGCTAAGAATGAATTGAAGCATGCATATGTACGTTTTAATGTATCGGCAGGTATAGATGAAATAGGATTACAAACGGAAATATACGAAGAGCCTTCGGTTATTGTTTTTATAAAACCTTTAACAGCTCCAGGAGATGTAGTAGAAAAAGAAGGTGTTATTTTAAAACAAGTGCGAAATACACCGGAAGGGACATTTCGCCTGAAGTCTCATCACTATTTAAATAATATTTTAGGTAAGCGTGAAATTGGAAATGTTGTGAGCAAGGAAGGTATTTTCCTTACTGAAGCAGGTTATATTGCAGAGGGTATTGTTTCGAATCTATTTTTTGTGAAAAGTGATGTTTTATATACACCTTCGTTAGAGACAGGTATTTTAAATGGTATCACTCGTGCGTTTATTATAAAGAGTGCTGAAGAATTAAATATAGAAGTAAAGGAAGGTTTCTTTACAAAAGATGAGCTACTTTCAGCGGATGAAGTCTTCGTAACAAACTCCATTCAAGAAATTGTTCCGCTTTATCGTATAGAAGCGCAGGATTTCCCGGGTAAAGTAGGAGTGGTTACAAAAAGTTTAATGTACCTTTATGGAATGCAAAGAGAGAAATTATGGAGCAGAAATGAATTACGAAGAGGAGATGTGTAGTTTGAAGTGGGATTATGATTTACGCTGCGGCGAATATACATTGAATTTAAATGAAAAGACATTAATTATGGGGATTTTAAATGTAACACCAGATTCGTTTTCTGATGGTGGGAGTTACAACGAGGTAGATGCTGCGGTACGTCACGCAAAAGAAATGCAAGGTGAAGGTGCTCATATTATTGATATTGGTGGCGAATCTACTCGCCCAGGTTTTGCTAAAGTATCAGTAGAAGAAGAAATAAAGCGAGTCGTCCCGATGATTCAAGCAGTTTCAAAAGAAGTAAAATTACCTATATCTATCGATACATATAAAGCTGAAGTTGCAAAGCAAGCAATTGAGGCTGGTGCTCATATTATTAATGATATTTGGGGGGCGAAGGCGGAGCCGAAAATTGCTGAAGTCGCAGCCCATTATGATGTACCCATCATTTTAATGCATAACCGTGATAATATGAATTATCGTAATTTAATGGCGGATATGATTGCTGATTTGTATGACAGTATTAAAATTGCTAAAAATGCTGGTGTGCGAGATGAGAATATTATTTTAGATCCAGGTATCGGTTTTGCTAAAACACCAGAGCAGAACTTAGAGGCGATGCGTAATTTAGAACAGTTAAATGTGCTAGGTTATCCGGTTCTCTTAGGTACTTCGAGAAAGTCCTTTATTGGGCACGTATTAGATTTGCCAGTAGAGGAACGCCTTGAGGGAACGGGAGCTACTGTTTGTCTTGGTATTGAAAAGGGCTGTGAGTTTGTTCGTGTCCATGATGTGAAAGAAATGGCGCGTATGGCTAAAATGATGGATGCGATGATTGGTAAGGGGGTAAGGTAATTGGATAAAATTTATATCCACGATATGGAATTTTATGGTTATCATGGTGTGTTTCCAGAGGAGAATAGATTAGGTCAGAGATTTAAAGTTGACTTAACGGTGGAGTTGGATTTAAAGCGTGCAGGGGAAAGTGATGACTTAGAGCATTCGGTCAATTATGGAGAGCTTTTCGAATTATGTAGAAAAGTTGTTGAGGATAGAAAGTATAAGCTTGTGGAGAGTATCGCTGAAAATATTGCTGCAGATATATTAAAGCAATATAAAAGTATTTCACGGTGTACAATTAAGGTGATTAAACCAGATCCGCCGATACCGGGCCATTATCGCGCTGTAGCAGTAGAAATTACGAGAGAACGTCCATGAATAATATAGCGTACATTGCATTAGGGTCAAATATTGGAGAGCGTTATACGTATTTAACTGAAGCCATTCAGTTTTTAAATAAAAGTCCGTATATTCAAGTTGATGATGTTTCGTCAGTGTATGAAACTGATCCAGTTGGCTATACTGACCAAAGTTGTTTTTTAAATTTAGTTATAAAAATTTCTACCAATTTATCACCGCAAGAATTATTGAAAGTAACACAAAAAGTAGAAAATGACCTAGGAAGAAAAAGGGAAATTAGGTGGGGGCCGAGGACTATCGACCTTGACATTTTACTTTATAATCAAGAGAATATTGAAGCAGAGAATCTTATTGTTCCGCATCCGCGGATGTTCGAAAGAGCTTTTGTTATCGTTCCGTTGTTAGAGATTAATCAAGATATAAAACAAAACATTTCACGTTCACAAGTAGAAGAAATGAAAAGGCGAGAGGGAGTAACGGTATGGAAGCAGAAAAATGGGGAAGACGCATTCGTGCTTTTCGAAAGCTAAAAGGCTACACGCAAGAAGGTTTTGCTAAAGAATTAGGGGTATCAGTATCTGTTTTAGGTGAAGTTGAGAGAGGGAATCGATCGCCTTCTCAAGATTTTGTAGTAGAAGTTGCTAAGGCGTTAAATGTTTCGATAGATGAATTAATGCCAAAGTGACTGTGCAGGAAGGAGTAGGTTGATTGTTAAAGATTGCAAATATTGAGATGAAAAATCCGGTTGTATTAGCACCGATGGCGGGAGTGTGTAACTCTGCATTCCGTTTAACAGTTAAAGAATTTGGTGCAGGTTTAGTTTGTGCTGAAATGGTAAGTGATAAGGCAATATTACTGAATAACAAAAGAACATTAGATATGTTATATATTGATGAGAGAGAAAAACCATTAAGTTTACAAATTTTCGGTGGAGAGAAAGAAACGCTTGTAGATGCTGCGAAATACGTAGATAAATATACGACAGCAGACATTATTGATATTAATATGGGTTGCCCAGTACCGAAAATCGTTAAATGTGATGCGGGGGCAAGGTGGCTTCTAGATCCAAATAAAATATACGAAATGGTAGCAGCGGTTGTAGATGCTGTTGAAAAGCCGGTTACGGTTAAAATGCGTATCGGTTGGGATGAAGAACATATTTTCGCAATAGAAAATGCTAGAGCTGTTGAGCGTGCTGGCGGACAAGCTGTGGCGGTTCACGGACGTACGCGAGTGCAAATGTATGAAGGGAAAGCAGATTGGGATATCATTAAACAAGTAAAGCAAGCTGTGAATATCCCGGTTATCGGAAATGGTGATGTCGAAACACCGCAAGATGCGAAGCGTATGCTTGATGAGATTGGTGTAGATGGTGTTATGATTGGTCGTGCAGCTCTTGGGGATCCATGGATGATTTATCGTACGGTAAAGTATTTAGAGACAGGTGAATTAATGCCGGAACCAACAGTCCGTGAGAAAATTGATGTATGTATGTTGCATCTAGATCGTCTTATCGATTTAAAGAACGAAAATGTTGCTGTAAGAGAGATGAGAAAGCATGCGGCTTGGTATTTAAAAGGTGTTCGTGGTAATGCGAGTGTGCGTAATGGTATCAATACTTGCAACACGCGTGAAGACCTTGCGAATGTATTAGGTGCATTTGTAGAAGAAGTAGAGGCGAAACAACAAACAATTTACGTTGGTTAATAAGGAGGACGGAGAAGATTGACATTCTTCTACACACTTCCTATAATTACGTGAAAGAAAGAAGAACTGCCAGTTAGTTGCTGGCAGTTTTTCTAGTTGAGTAGAAAATGCTATACTGTATATATTGTAAAAATTAATAGAGCTGGAGTGATATCAATATCATGGATAACATGAACCACGAAGAATTAAACGACCAATTGCTTGTTCGTCGTGAAAAGCTACATAATTTACGTGAGCAAGGAATCGATCCGTTCGGTAAACGATTTGAACGCACAAATTCAACAACCGACTTAGTAAGTCTATATGGAGAATTCTCTAAAGAAGAATTAGAAGAGAAGGAAATCACGGTTTCTATCGCTGGTCGTATTATGACAAAACGCGGTAAAGGAAAAGCTGGATTCGCACACATTCAAGATTTACACGGACAAGTTCAAATTTACGTTCGTAAAGATACTGTTGGAGATGAAGAGTACGAGTTATTTACGACAGCAGATTTAGGTGACTTAGTAGGTATTGAAGGTAAAGTGTTCAAAACAAACGTTGGAGAACTTTCAGTAAAAGCAACAGGATTTACGCTTTTAACGAAATCTCTTCGTCCATTACCGGATAAATACCATGGATTAAAAGATGTTGAACAACGATACCGTCAACGTTACTTAGACTTAATTACAAGTATGGAAAGTCGTGAAACATTTGTTACTCGTAGTAAAATCATTCGTGAAATGAGAAGATATTTAGATGACAACGGTTATCTTGAAGTAGAAACGCCTATGATGCACGCGATTGCGGGTGGAGCATCTGCTCGTCCTTTCACTACGCATCATAATGCGTTAGATATGGAATTATATATGCGTATCGCAATTGAACTTCATTTAAAGCGTCTTATTGTGGGCGGATTAGAAAAAGTTTATGAGATCGGCCGTGTATTCCGTAATGAGGGTGTATCAACTCGTCATAATCCTGAGTTTACGATGATTGAATTATATGAAGCGTACGCTGATTATAATGATATTATGAAACTAACAGAAAATATGGTTGCTCATATTGCGAAAAAAGTATTGGGTACAACAACGATCCAATATGGTGATTATGAAATTAATCTAGAACCAGAATGGACACGTCTTCATATGGTAGATGCAATTAAGCAACACTCTGGAGCGGATTTCTGGACGCCGATGAGTGTAGAAGAAGCGCGTGAGCTTGCAAAAGAACATAATGTAGAAATTAAGGATACAATGGAAGTTGGTCATATCATTAATGAGTTCTTCGAGCAAAAAGTAGAAGATAAATTAATTCAACCAACATTTATTTACGGTCATCCGGTAGAAATTTCGCCACTTGCGAAAAAGAATGACGAAGATCCACGATTCACAGATCGTTTCGAGTTATTTATCGTTGCACGTGAACATGCAAATGCATTCACTGAGTTAAACGATCCAATTGATCAAAAAGAACGTTTTGAAGCTCAATTAAAAGAGCGTGAGCAAGGTAATGACGAAGCTCACATGATGGATGATGATTATATCGAAGCTCTTGAGTACGGTATGCCTCCTACGGGTGGATTAGGAATCGGTATTGATCGTCTAGTTATGTTATTAACAAATGCACCATCTATTCGTGATGTATTATTATTCCCTGCTATGCGTCATAAACAAGACTAAGCTTTGGAGATTTCTCCAAAGCTTTTTTATTTGAGTATGAGTTGCGTGGGTATAATAGATCTTGATGATGCGAGAAATTATATTTATATAGAAGAAATGTGCTGTTTTTATACTTTTTTACTAAGTTAAAAATTTTATTAGAAAAACTATTGCATTTTAATAATTAAACTGGTATATTTATATCCGTTGCCACGAAAGGTAACAAGCAAAACAAACGAAAAACAACTTATTGAAAAAAGTTGTTGACGAAAATATAACAAAATGTTATATTGATAAAGTCGCTTGTGAGCGACAACGTAGTTCTTTGAAAACTGAACGAAACAAACAACGTGAAACGTCAATTTTTATTTTTAGATGCTAGACAAACTAACTTTATTGGAGAGTTTGATCCTGGCTCAGGATGAACGCTGGCGGCGTGCCT
>NZ_CAJCKK010000031.1:0-56119 GCF_903970865.1 Bacillus sp. ME78 | reverse complement strand
CCACCTAATTTCTTTGCTTTCGCTGAATTTTGAGCTGGGGGGCTTACTGCCCATTAAAGCGGGATAAATTTTATATAAAAACAAAATGTTATTCATTACCCAATAACCACTTATTGTTTTTCGATAAATTTTTATTGATTATTACCTTGTAATAAGCTATTATATCTTTACAGAAAATAATAATGTAAGGATTGAATTTATGGACAGGACATTAAAAATCACAAAGTTAAATATGTTTTTAAGGATTTTTCTCATCCCGATTATAGTAGGGATAATTGTTGGTATACTAACTAAATTTGGACAAAGTATACTTCCTGGACATTGGAATTCATTAGCTAATCTAGGAAGCGTTTGGTTAGTTCCATCCTTTTTTGTGGCTAGCTTTAGTTATTCTAAGCGTTCAGCTATACTTTCTGGTATCCTTGCACTACTCGGTATGGTATTAGGCTACTATGGTTATGCAATAGTTATTAAAAATGTAGCTCACTCTATTTATTTTATATCTGTATGGATTGTATGTGCATGTATAGGAGGAACTATCTTTGGAATTGCAGGTTTTCTATGGAAAGATACTACAAATCCACTTCATAAATTCGGAAGCGCACTTTTAAGTGGAGTTTTTGTAACGGATGGACTTCACATTCTTTTAAATTTTGAACACTATAGTCACATGTTACCTGTTGGATATACCGAAGTCATAGTCGGGATTATCTTGATTCTTGTATTAGAACGCTCTAATGCTAATCGAATTTCTTCTTTCTTAATGATGGTTCCTATCACTATTTTAGGATTAATTGGATATAAATTATTAAGTTTGTTTACTTAATTAAAATTCATGAAGCTAGCTCTTTCAAAGGGCGAGCTTTTTTCTTACAAAAAACTATTTAAATATTAATAAATTATTAAAAACCTCTCATTTAACAGCCTTATTTATTATTGTGTCATTACACATACTTACACGACCTTTTATTAGAATCATACCAGTCTTTTATATCATTTTATTTAATCCATATAAAGTAAGGCTAAAAAACTTATTTCAAAAGTTCTTTAGCCTGAGTCATTTTTACACATTTAAAATTTAATACGTACAACGGTACCTTTACCAACTTCTGAATGGATTTCTACACTATGTCCTAATTGCTTCGTAATTTCATATACGAGATATAGCCCCATTCCAGTTGATTCTTTAAAATCTCTACCATTTTCTCCTGTAAAGAAAGGTTTAAACACTCTTGGTAAATCTTGCTTCGGTATTCCTACACCATTATCAGCAATTTCAAGTATAACATTATTACCTTCCTTACAAGCTTTCACTTTAATCTTCTCTCTACTACCAGATGAATATTTAATCGCATTCGATAGTATTTGTCCGATTAAAAATTGTAACCATTTCACATCACTTTCTACAGTAATATCCTTATCAATTTCAAGCTCTGGATATACAAAATTCCGGATAAAGAATCGTTTATGTTCATGTACCGAATCATTCACTATTTTATGTAGTTGTACTCTTTCTACATAAAAGTCTTGTGTAAACGCTTCTAAACGTGCGACATACAGAGCCATTTCTAATCCCTTTTTTAATCGATCAGTTTCCTCATTTATACTTTCAAAACGTGAATCTACTTCATCCTGTGTAATTAATTCTATTACAGATAAAGGTGTTTTCATTTGATGGATCCACTGATTCATAAAGGTTAAATGGTCATTATTTTTTCTCTCTTGCATTTGCAGCTGATTTTGATAATGTCTATATTGCACCTCAAGTAATTCTTGAAGAGCAGCCGATACAGCTGCAAAATCAGATTTTTGAACAGATTCATCCAAAGATTGCATGGGGTTTGCTAAGCGCTCATAAAAAGAACGATGTGTAAAATAACGAAACATTAAATAACTTCCCATAAAGAAAACACCTAGAAACATTGCATATAACGCCGTTGTAATATGATTATGCCCATCAAACCAATATACGAGAAATATAGCTAGTAGTTGAATTATGGTAAAGCAAATAAGTGGTATATGATCACGTATAAACAACCTTATCATTTTTCTATACCATTATCCCAAGTAATATGAAATCTATATCCAACACTACGAATTGTTTCAATCGCACCTTCTATATGCAACATTTGTAACTTTTTACGCACACGTGTTGTATTTACACTTAATGTATTATCATCAACATAAGATTCACTATCCCATAATTTATTAAGTAACACTTCTCTACTCACAACACGCGGATAATTTTTCATTAATGTCTCTAATAAAATAGCTTCGTTTCTCGTTATATCAATCTCGTCATTTCTAAGTTTCAATACAAGTCTTTCAGGATATAAACAAAGGCCATGTTGCTCAATCATTCGCTCTTCTAGTTTCGGTGCATAATCTCCATATGCACGTCTTAAATGACTACGAATTTTCGCCACTACAACTTCATAATGAAAAGGCTTCGGAATAAAATCATCGCCACCGTTTTCTAACGCCATAACTTGATCCATCGTGCCTTCACGGGCCGAAATGAATAGTATCGGACATGTTGAAACTCCGCGAATTTGACGACACCAAAAGTACCCATCAAAACTCGGTAAATTAATATCTAATAAAACTAACTCTGGTTGTTCTTCTAAAAAAATGTTTAATACATTTTGAAAGTCCGATACAATAACTCCTTGATAACCATATTTCGCAACATGTGTCGATAATAGTTCTGCAATTTTCATATCGTCTTCTACAATCATAATTTTGACCATTATTGAACTCCTTTTTAATCCGCAATCTCAAATATACTTATATAGAATAAATACTACCTCTTTTCACAAAATCCGTAAATTAAAAAAGGATGCTTTTATACAAAAGTATCCTTTTTCGTCCCTTATCTATTTAATATGAAATTTACTAAAAATAAATCCTAGTTTCTCCACATAATCCATTCCTAGTTCCATACGCGCTGTTTTCAGCGGATCCACAACTTGGCAAACTTTTAAATTACCTGCTGCCGATAATAAAAGCGTTGCATCAGCTTTAGACATTGCTAATTCTTCATGTAAAAATGTCACCATATTACGTACAGCACGATTTGCTGCATCATCTAACAATTTCTCTGAAGCAATCGTCATCATTTTTTCTTTTTGAATAGCCATTGGTAATGGCCATTGTTTTCCTTTTATAATTTGAACTGTTACCGTTACCTCACCAGCAACCTCTACACCACTAACACCAATTTCACCATCACCCATTGCTGCGTGTAAATCACCTAATGCTAATAGTGCTCCTGGGACATTAACTGGTAGTAGTAATGTTGTTCCTTCTTTAATTTCTTTACAGTCCATATTCCCGCCGTGATCATGGGGTGTGCCACATGAAATGCTCTCTTCTTTCGGTGCAGTACCAATTACCCCAATCATTGGATTAATCGGGATTTGTAGTTCACTTGAAAACAAAACATATTCATTATGTATTGGGACAATTTTCACTGTATTTTCATTTAACTCATCACCCATTACACCAAGGTTTGCACCTGTAGTTAAAACGCCCTGCTCTGCAATTTCAATTTTTTCAATCGTTACGACTAATATATCGCCAGGTTCTGCTCCTTTAACATATACAGGTCCAGTCGCTGGATTAATTCGGTTCCAATCTAATTCTTGAAACACAACATCTTCAGAATCGATTTGATTTTCAAAGCAATCATATGTTTCAAATACAAGACTGCTCCCAATTTCTACTTCCATACACGGCTTATTTTCTGGTGACATTGAATAAATGATATGGTCTTTATGAATTCGATACATAATACCTCTCCCTTTTATATTTATCTACTATTACTAATTAGCTTTTTTTATACAAGCTCCTCTTAAAATTAAATGTTATTTTTATGTAAAAAAGCACGCAGATTGTTTTATAACATACACTCTTTACTATAACAGAAAGGTGGTATCACTATGCCCCTTATTCCATACAACGAAAGTGATGTTGATTTACTAGCTCGATTAATTCGTGCTGAAGCTGAAGGCGAAGGTCGCCAAGGTGAGGAGTTAGTTGGATGCGTTGTAGTAAACCGTGTATTTTGTGATTGCTTAGATTTTAAACAACTCCGTACCGTACGAGACGCTGTATATCAAAGCCCCGGCGGATTTGAAGCAGTACAATATGGATATTTTTATCAACGCGCTCGTGAATCAGAAAAAGAAATCGCACGAAAAGTTTTACAAGGTCAATGGCGCTGGCCTGCACGATGGGCTCTTTGGTATTTCCGTCCAGTTGGAGCTTGTCCGCCTGAATGGTATAATCAGCCATTTGTAGGACAGTTTAAAAGCCATTGTTTTTATGAACCAAGTGGTGATGAATGTCCGAAAATGTATTCACGATAGTAAAATTTGCAACGCAAGTACTTAGAAATTTTGGTACTTACGTTGCTTTTAACTGTGTTTTAGAAATCTAATAGTGTGATGAATTTTTCTATGCCTACTACATGTATTAATAATGGTATACGAGGACCATTTGATTGATTCATAATGAGCTTATATATAATAGTGAATAATTGTTTTTGATTTTCTTTCATTATTTTTTTATTTTCATGATGACAAATCGCATATAATTGCTCCATTAAGTTAGAGTAACCTTTAATAGAACGAAGTATTTTACAAACTTCTACTAGCCATTCTTTCTGCCTTTCATCTAATGTGTAGTAAAACTCTGCATTTTTCTCCTCATTTACCGCGATTAATTTTTCAGATTGAAAGTTTCTTATCCAATACTCTGCGCGATTACTTATCGCTCTCATTTCATCTAATGCATAGCTCTTATCTATTTTCTTTAATATCTCCTGTAAAATAGTTGAATCAAAATTTAATAATGGTAACGTTCCTGCTACTTGATTAAATTTCGGATATTCTTTAAACTCACTATCAACTCTAGAGATTTTAATTGGATCAAATAAATCTTCATTTTTGAGCGTTTTATTTTCATAACTATCTTTCAATCGCTCATACTCTGTATAATTACGAATCACATCTTCATCCAACCCAATATGAAAAGCAGCGCCTGGTTTGTATTTTGCAAACATAAAGAGAATTACTTCTGGTATATACACTTTCAATAAATTGCTTGGTGTAATACTATTCCCTGAAGAACTAGACATTTTTTCATGATTCCCTTTAATACCAATAAAATCGTAAGAAACGTAATGAGGCGCTTCTCGATTGAATATTTTCCTTGCAATTTCTTTTGATACATTATAACTACCCGTTTCTGATGTATGATTTCTACCGCCCGGTTCAAAAATAACATCCTCTATCATCCATCTCATCGGCCAATCGATTTTCCAGTTTAGTTTCATTTTATTTGTATTTAATACGGATAACTCTTTTTCATTTCCGCATTCACATTCATACCGGACTGTTTTTAATACTTCATCAAAATGTGTAATAATTGTTGTATCTTTTCCGCATCTCTCACAATATAATGTAGCTGGATAAAAGCTCTCTCGCTCTTCTTCACTACACTCTCCAGTTTTAAAACCCATTAAAATATCATATATTTCTTTTCGTTTATACAAGGCCTCTAATATATTTTCGTTATACCTTCCGCTTCTATATTCATCATGTTGATAAATAAATTCTACTTCAATTCCAAATGCTTGAAGCGATTTTTCAAACTCTTTTTCAAAATGCTCCGCATACGAGTTATGACATCCATACGGATCTCGAATATCACAGTATGGCATACCAATATACTTTGCAAAAGATGGATCAATATTTTTTGGAACTTTTCTAAACCTATCATAATCATCCCACGAAAATATAAAACAAGTCTTTTTCCCTAAATCTTGAAGTGCTCTTACTACGAAATAAGTCGTTACGATTTCACGAAAGTTCCCAATATGAACAGAACCTGACGGACTAATTCCAGATGCACAAACAAACATTTCTTTATTTGGATGTTTCCTAATTAATTCATGTGCTACTTCATACGCCCAATGCATATATTACTCACCTCAATTATTTTTTGTTTCTCATTTCCAGTTTTATGTAACAAAAAAACTCCCACCCCCAAGATTATTCATCTTGAGGACGAGAGTTGTTAGCTTCGCGGTACCACCTCAGTTTGTTAATATGTCACCATATTAACCTCTTCAGGTACGGCAAAATATGCTTATACCCTATCTCTATAACGGGAGAACCCGTCGCACCATCCCTAAATAAATTAGTTCCTTGCGCAGCTCCAAGTCTTTTTTCATTAAGATGTATACCGCTCTTTCTCAGCTACCAGAGCTCTCTGTACGTATTCTTTCTTAACTACTCTTCTCTTCTATGCCTTAAATATTAGTTTTTTAATATGATAATTTATAACACTTTTATTGTCAAACTTTTCCGAATCGAAATCGTAAAATTATCTAAAAAAATTCTTTATCGCTTCTAATTGAATTTTGTGGCTACACTCATCACAACAATATGCCCCTTTTGGTTTCTCTTTAAATCGCTTATATTTTTCACTACCTTCGTAAACACGAAATATATTCTTACAAGAAAAGCAAACAATCTCATAAAACATCATATGCATTTTCCTCTCCGTGTTTATAAACCTTTTAATCACTTGAGAAGATTAGTTTTCTAGAGCACAAATCATAATATCCTCTGACTAAAAGGTTTACCTCTATTCTTATCGAATTATATTAATATCTTATAACGCGAGGTGAACATCTTGTTCAGTAATATAGACTTAGTTTTAAATGTTAAAGCAAGTTTAGCTGAAGGACCATGTTGGAATGAAAAAAAGCAACTTTTATATTGGGTTGATATTATGGAGAAAAAATTATGCATATATAATCCTACTACCAATACGAACCGAGTAATCGCGCTCAATCAACAAATTGGCTGTGTTGTTCCATATTTAGAGGACATATTACTCTTAGCTATGGAAAACGGCTTTTATTCTATTAATGTAAATACAGAAAAACTGACACATATTTTTGACCCCGAACCTCATTTAATAGAAAATTGTTTTAATGATGGAAAATGTGATCCAGCTGGTCGTTTCTGGGCAGGTACTACAGATACATACGGTATGAATGCTGCAGGTTCCTTATATTGTTTACATAATAATTTGAGTGTAGAGAAAAAAGTTTCACATGTAAATACTTCAAACGGAATCGCTTGGTCACCTGATCATACATACCTTTACTTTATAGATACACCTACTAAAAAAGTGGTTCGCTATCAATATAATATACGTACTGGAGACATTCATAATCCAAGTGATGTAATCATTTTCTCTGAAAATGATGGTCTACCTGATGGTATGACAATTGACGAAGAAGGTTGTTTATGGATTGCACATTGGGGAGGTTCAAAAATAACTAGATGGAATCCCTCTACTGGAGAACAAATATTAAGTATTCCAATTCCTGCGTTATATGTAACATCATGTACATTTGGTGGACCTAACTTAACTGATTTATATGTTACAACAGCCAGAACAAGAATGACGGATGACGAATTAAAAGAGTATCCACATGCTGGTGGTATTTTTCGAATTCAAACAAATGTTAAAGGCTGCCCCACCTATTCATTTTGTAATAAAAATATTGGAGCTGAAACAATGTGAACCGTATCGATTACATAAGACAAGAAGAAAAGAACTATCACGATCTTTGCTATGAACAATATAAACTATTTGAAACTGGATCTTGGCTTCACAAGCCGGTTAAAACAGTTATAGATTTAATGGACTACTTTGAAGAGAAAAACAAATTACAAGTGCTTGACCTTGGCTCTGGCGTCGGTAGAAATAGCATTCCAATTGCACAAAAGATTAAAAATGCTAGCGGAACTGTTACATGTGTTGATTTACTTAATTCCGCTTTAACAAAGCTACAAATTTATAGCAAAGAACATGACGTATTCGAGGTTATAAAAACAGAAGAAGCAGCAATTGAAAACTATTATATTGACTCTAACGCTTATGATTATATCGTTGCAGTATCAAGTTTAGAACATGTCAGATCAGAAGAAGATTTTAAAAATGTACTCCACTCTATGAAAAGAGGTACAAAAAACGGCGGTATTAATTGTTTAATTATTAACTCTAACATACAAGAAATTGATTCAATAACGAATGAAGAATTAGAAGCTTTAATTGAAATTAATCTTTCAACCGAAGAAATGATAAGTACTTTAAAAAGCATTTATAAAGAATGGAAAGAACTAAAAGTTGAAATAAAAGAATTAGCTTATGATATTGTTCGAAATGAAAGACACATTCAATTAAAAACAAATGCCATTACATTTGTCATTCAGAAATAATACTATAAAAAGTAAGGATATTTCCTCATATATTCATAGGAATACCCTTACCTTTTATTTTCATAAAATTATTTTGTTATTAGTTTTCGCATCATTTAAAATATAATTTTCATTCGACATACTACTCAGCTATTAATTGAATTCATTAACTGGAAGAAATATTCTGCTTCATGAGTCTCATTCAATTTATACCATGAATGAAGTGTATCCGGCGCAAATACATCTAATTTTTTCAGTACTTCCATGGCAAATTCTAGAGGCGCTACACCCGATGCAGTAATAAGGTTTCTACTAGACGCTA
Organism: Bacillus sp. ME78; assembly: GCF_903970865.1. NCBI lineage: Bacteria > Bacillati > Bacillota > Bacilli > Caryophanales > Bacillaceae > Bacillus > Bacillus sp. ME78. The sequence goes on along the minus strand of NZ_CAJCKK010000031.1, from coordinate 47,515 downwards.
CAGGTCCCACTTCATAAAAATTTTCTCCTTTATAAGTAGGACAAACCATTTTCATATACTCTAAACTATTACTTGTGTGATTTATAGAATCCAAGTAACCGTAATTTGCAAGACCTATAGTTGCACCGCAAATTGCTGCTACAATTGTACCAAGTTTTAAAGCTTCATCAACTTTTCTCAAAATAGGTTTATGTATTTCTTCACTCCAATTATTCCCTCCAGGTAAAATTAATAAATCGTTATTCTCAAGGATACATTCATCTAGGGTAATATCCGGCTTTATATTCAAGCCCCCCATTGAAATAATCGTTTCTTTATTTATTCCAACTGTTACTACTTTAAAAGGCGCTACATCTTTTTTGAAATATCTCCCTGTATTAAGTTCAGCAATTAAATGTCCGTATTCCCAATCAGACATCGTGTCAAATACATATAGATAGGCTTTTCTTGTTTGCATTCAATAACACTCCATTCATATACTACAGTTTTAATTACAAAAATTTCTCTTTTCAGTTTAACATTTTATTCAATATTTATGGTTTAAAATCCCAAATAAAAGAGCACTTGTTTCCGCAAGTGCTCTTTTGGGGATTTTGAGATACCCTATTAACGAAAGTTAAGGTTACTTAAAGTTAAAAGGTATTTATATTATATGCTTGTCCTTTTTATTTGTGCATAATCAATATATAAACATCTTTAATCATTCTTAATAACTTTTAGTTATCGTTCTTTCTTACATTTTATCATTAAGAAATTGATTGAAGGTTTATTTGCCATGTTCTTATTTGGTTCATCAATTTCCGAAACTTTTACTAATCTATATTGATTAAAATCTTTTTTTATAGATTCAGAATCATAAAAGAACATTTTTACACCTTCCATTATCTCATAATAATCTTTATCCAACTGTTTTCCTTTTCCGTACATGGGAGCTTTTTTAGAAACAGTTGTAAAAACCATATATCCGCCTGGTTTTAACTGATTATAACAATCTTCAATAAATTTCTCTCTTTCCTGTTCATTCAACAAATGAAGAAGTGCATGACTAAATATCCCATCATACAGTTTATTATCAAAAGGCATTTCGTTTACTGAACCGTGATACATACTAACATCTTCTAGTCCGTTTTCTCTTGCTAAATCGATCGCTGTTTTCGAAATTTCAATACCTGTTACATTTATACCATTATCGATAAAAACCTTTGCATTTCTTCCATATCCAATACCCGGAACTAATATATTCTTAACGTTCTTTTCAAGAAAAAAATCTTTTGTCAAAATTGCAGATTCTGTAGGTTCAAATCCCCACATCGTTTGTTTTTCGATAAAACTTGATTCCCAAAATTCCATTATGTATCTATCTCCTTATTTTCAATCCATTTTTAGTATCACATTAAAAACTTATAAATTTTAACGCTGCGTCTACCTATGCCAAATTAGTTTTTTACCACATTCACTATAAGTCCATTGAATATAGCACAATTATAAGCCTATATCTATTATAATGATTGGTTTAAAATCCACCCTATTTTATTAATCCTTACGTTTGTAGAAAAATAAAAAAGCCAATACTTCCGTTATAGTATTGGCTTTTTCTCACGAGAAATTATCTTTTTATATTGTACCGATCTAATACTTTTTCTAACATTTCTAAAGTTATTGGTTGTGCTTCTTTTATTAATTGATAACCAATACGACCATTCGGTTCCGCTGTAACTTGCTGTAAACTCTTTACGTCATGAATCCCTTTTTCTCTTAATTGCATATAAAGTTGTTGTTCCGACATTTTTGCCTGCATCAAATTCTCTTTTACAATCTCTCCGTTTTCAACAATTATAATGCTACTTCCATTTAAAAATTGTTCCACCTTCCTTGATTTCAATTCAAAGAAATGAATGATAAGTAATATGCTTGCAAATATGATAGCCGCAAATATAGATGGGACTACTTTTCTACTTAATACAGGTTCTACAATAATACGGCCAATTGATACAACTATAATGATTTCAGCTCTTGTCATTTGGCTCACAGATGTACTACCTGTCATTTTCAAAACAATTATTCCAGTAAAAGTTAATATAATACTTTCCAAAATTATATTCATAACTACCCAATCCTTTAATGGTGTATTTTACTATCATTCCCATCAAAGGTGTGTTTTACTTACCTATTAAGTTGTTAAATCCTTCAGACCATGATGGAAATAAAGGTGTCCATCCATACTCTTTACGTGCCTTATTATTGGAAGCTCCTCTTTCCCAACTATTTTTCCCATCTTGAACTTTAGGCTTAGGTGCCCCTATCGCTGCTGCATATATTGGTAACCATTCTTTACTAGTTGCTGGATAATTATCTACAATATTTACGATTCCTGAAGGCCAATTAAGGGCTAGCATAGTAGCTCTTGCAGCATCTTCAACATGTATAAACGAGCTTATCCCGTCTGATGCGATAATTTCATTATTACGAACTTGATTTGCTATTAATCCGTTTTCCGCATACCATGTTCCTGGTCCGTATAATGTGCCGTAACGAAGTATAACCGATTCAGGTAACTCAGTAACAGCTTTTTCTAATTTCAATATGCCATTAACAGTGACTTGCCGAGGCATAGAAGCAGTAATATGTAGTGAGTCTTTTTCAGTCGCAAATGTATCCCCTGGTTCATACGCCCATGAAATACTTTGAGCGATTATTTTCTGTACCCCTACATTTTTAGCGGCATCGACAAGGTTACGAGTGCCTTTTGTTCTAATTTTTGCATTATCCTCAAAATTCCATGAAGACAATGACGTTAATTGATGAATAACTACATCGGGATTTGTTTCTTCTAATACAGAAAATACAGCCTTTCTATTAAATACATCAGCTATTACTGGTATGGCACCAATCTTTTTCATTGCTTCTACTTGCGAAGTATTACGGATCATCGCAAAAACTATATGCCCATTTTTTATTAACATTGGCAATAAAGAACGTCCTATTACACCAGTTGCACCTGCTACAAATATTTTCATATATGTTCCTCCTCATTTAGTAATCATAAATGTGACGAAACATTTGTAAGGTATGTGACAAATATTTGCTTATTTTTTTCGTTATTCATATGAAACATATACTTTTAATGGTTTAATTATCCCTAAACTCAATTCATCAAAGCATTCTATGAGTGAAGTATAATGTATTTCATGTTGAAAGATCTCTTCTATAAATGGTATTTTTCCTATTTCTTTAAAAAACCAATCTGCATGCTTTTGATAATCGTATCCGTCACTTGATCCAATGATTTGCAATTCTTTCTGATAAAAGTTAGCAATTAATGTTAGTTCTTCTATATTACCATCAGACAGTATACATATTTCACTATTAGTTTTAAGAGCTTTTTGCAAAGTATGGAACCCACTATTTGTAGCAGAACATTCAAAACCATAATTATATGTTTCTATTATTTTCTCTTCTGAATCATATATGTTTTTCGCACCAAAATTCTTTGCAAAATCTCTTCTATTTTTATTAGGCTCAACAACATCCACGTGCTCAACGCCTACATAGTATTTTAAGAAATAACAAGCGAGTAAACCAATAACTCCCATTCCAGTTATAAGTACTTTTTCATCCTGTCGCGGGTTTAGTTTCAATACTCCTTTAGCGGCATCACACGAAAGAATAGATAATAAAGCAACTTTAGGTTGTATAGAACTAGGCACTCGAATTACTTTATGCGCCTTAACTATCCCTATCGTTTCATGTCCATAAAAAGAAACTACTTTATCACCTACGTTTACATGTGTTACTTTATTACCAACTTCAATCACTTCACCATAACTTTCATATCCAGTTTTTCTTGGATAAAAAGGATGCGGATCTGTAACATCGGATCCATTATACTGTGGTAACTCGGCCCCAATGCTTATCGCTCCTGCGATTGTTTTAACGATAATTTCATCGTCCTGTATGTCCTTAATTTCATTTGTTTCCCACTCAAGTTGTTTAGGCCCTTTTACAATTAACTTATATTGTTCCATTTATATCCTCTCTTTTTATAAAGATGTTATAAGTAATATTGTTATCCATCTAGATTTCGACTAAATTTATTTACCTAATAGATGATAAATTACCCTTGCCCAAGTTTATACCTTTAATGCTCCTGTACATTTCTGTTCAGCGTCTAATACTTTAAAATTACTATTCTGATAACATTTTAAGAAAAGTTGTTGCCGCCCAAATGAAATACGCAAGTTGTGTCACGATATACATCGTAATTTCAAAACCTGTAAGCTTTCTTTCCCTTTTTATTTTCTTTAAATATCTATAAAAACAAAATGAACATAAAATCAGTAAAACAATAGACATTTGATATAGATTTTCCACTAAAAGAACTGCCATTTATTTCATCACCTTTCCAATAAAGTGAAACTTTAATCAGTGGGGGTTTTGTTCATCCTTCACTGATTATCAGCCCTCACGAGTCGGGATTTAACGGGATAAAAAATATATAGTTCAAGCATATCATTTTAACGGAACAAATTACCACAATTTTCAAATTGAATAAACTTCCTAAGTAAAAGAAGTCACTTTTTGGAAATGTTTCAATACAATATTATGTAATTCAATACTCACTATATAATATTAGATTAGGTTTTCTTTTACTGTACATGCTTAGGAGGAAGTTTTACATGCAATTGATTCATAACATACAAAAAACGTTTAATAACCTATGTAACTACGATACGGTCAATTTAATACACGCTATTCAATCATTAAATATTTCACTTCATAAAATATCTCCTTTTATTACTTCACCAGTTAATCTTGAATACGGAAGGAACGTTATCTATCAGTCTGAATTTGTAGAGATTTTAGTATTAAATTTCCCCAGCAAAGCAAAGACTTTTGTGCACGATCACGGAATATCTGTAGGATGTATACTAATAGTCAATGGTACGCTACAAAATATAACGTACGAAAATAATAGCGAGCGGATTGAAGAGTTTACAGAGGGAAATATTTTCACAGTAAAAAAAGATACTGTGCATAAAATGTATAACGCTACAGATTCAACAGCAATAACATTTCACGTATATTCCCCACCATTAAAAGATGTACAAATATATGAGTAGCCTTTAAAAGGAGGAAATATGCAAAATTTGAAGGATTACTATATAAAGAGCTTACAAGATGGTCGTAACGTTTGGCTCTATGGACAAAAAGTAGATGTAACTACAGACAAACATTTTGCAGGTACATTAAGTACCATTTCTAATTTATTTACATTGTTTGATGACCCCATACGAAGAGATTCTATTGGATATGTGAGCCCAAAAACGAAAGGATTTGTTCATACTGCATTTTTAGTTCCGAATTCCTATAATGAATTATTAATGAGAAGAACTGCATTTGAAACGTGGAGTTATGCTACAGACGGTGTAATGAGTAGATTATCTGATTATGCAAGATCGAGACTTACTGGCTGGTACGTATCAAGATATTTTTATAAAAAATTCGATGCACAGTTTCCAGATAAAATTACATCTTATTATGAAAAAGCGAGAGATAATCACTTGTTCTTAAGTGTAGTTCAACGTGACCCACAAATAAATCGTTCTACAGAATCAATATTGAATGCAAAAAATTTAGGGTTACTAAGAGTTACGAAGGAAACTTCTGATGGAATTTATTTAAATGGTGCAAAAATGGTAGGTACTGCTTCTCCTTATTCAAATGATTTATTAATCTATCCATTAGCAAAACTGACTGATACTCAAAAAGATTTAGCTCACTTTCTCATTGTGGCAGCCAATTCCCCTGGATTACATATGGTTTGTAGAGAACCATTTGCGAATGCAAACTCAAGTACAGTTGATTCCCCTCTTAGCTCACAGTACGATGAAATGGATGCGCTATTAATCTTTGATAATGTATTTGTACCATGGGAACGTGTCTTACTGTATAACAACCCTGAAGCATTATGGAAATTAAAGTCAGATATAGCTTCTAGTAGTTTAGCTTATCATCAAGCAATTGTACGATTAGTAGTAAAACTAGAATTTATAACTGCAATTGCTTGTGAAATTGCTGAAGCGATCGGTGCTACTACTTATTTGCATGTTCAAGAGAAGCTTGGGGAATTAATTATGCAAATCGAAACAATTCGCGCACTTTTAATTGCTGCTGAAGTTGAAGGTACTACAAATGAAACGAAAACTTATTTGCCGAATTTTAAATATATCGAAACTGCAAGGAATCTTGGTTCCAAATATTATCCCCGTGCAATAGAAATTTTACAATTAATTGGAGCAGGTGGGTTCATTCAACTTCCTTCGAGCTCAAATGACTTCCAGAGTCCTATAGCTGATTTATTGAAAAAGTACTTTAAAGGAACTAATATAGATGCCGAACAACGCACAAAATTATTTAAGTTAGCCTGGGATATCATCGGAAGCCCCTTAGGATCTAGACACGAATTGTATGAAAGATTTTATGCTGGAGATCCAATACGAAATACAGCTATGCAATATGTAAATTATGATAAAAATCACTTTAAAAAGATGATAAGTAAATATTTACATTGATGAAAAAGAGCACTCTTTGCTAAGAGTGCTCTTAAAAAATATATAATTATCCAATTACATATATAATTGCTCCGGCCACAACTGCTATTTTTCTCCGTAATGGTTTCATCTTATTCACTTTTATTTTTATAATTCAGCTTTATTACTTCTGGTATATACTTCCTATCATATTTTCTCGTATAGATTTCTCCATCAGGAGTAACTAATTGTAAAACAATCTCACCACAAACCCCATCTAGTATTTCAAATTCACCTTGTGCATTTGAAATACTGTGTTCCTTACTTTCAATTGAATCTTCATATATTTTCACATTAAATATAGGTTCGTTATTTTGATCTACGATAATACCTCTTGAATACTTAGCAACTGCTATGCATTGATCCTCTTTTTTATAATATGTAATCACAACAATTGCACCTGCCACTATAGCGCTACATACAAACAAGAGAATGATTTTGCGCCTCACAACGAACCTCCTAATTCAAATTATTCTTTTCTAAACTGAAAATTAAACTGTGTTAATTGCTTGATTTCCTCAATTACTTTACGAATACCTTCTTCAATCTTATCTTCTTTTACATTCGAAACATTTAACTTTAACAGTTTTTCTTTAGGAAAATTCCTCATATAATTCTTATCAATAGTATCGACACTTATTTGCATGTCACCTAATTTTTGTATAAGTGTTTCTGTAACTGTGTTTTTCTGCATTTCTAAACAAGTGTGTATTCCAAATGTGTTTTGTCTATTATATGTAAATAATGATTGATCTTCATTTTGCACTTTTTCTAATGTTTCTGCTAGTTTTATTGATCTATTGTAGTAGGAAGAATTAATTTTACTTTTATGACGTTCAAACATACCGCTCTTTATATAAATTTCTAAAGCCGCTTGAGAAATCATCGGACTATCAATATCTAGTATCTTTTTGTATGTATAGAAAGCATTTGCAATGGATGGTGGAATGACCGCAACTCCAACCCGTAAACCAGGAAAAATAATCTTCGAATAACTTTTCAAATATATGACATGACTACAATTATCCAAGCTATATAACGGATCTGCTTTTGAATCAGTTTCTAAATCTGCTAAATAATCATCTTCCACTATAAATACATTGTATTTCTTAGCCAATAGTGCGATTTTTTCTTTCTCCTCTTTAGAATAAGACGTTCCAAGCGGATGATGATATCTCGGTATCGTATAGAAAAATTTTATTTTTCCAGTTTGAAATAATTGCTCCAATTCATTCAAATCGATACCTTCATTCTTACGTTTAATACCGATTACAGGAACTTTATTTATTTCTAGATAATCAATATATAGATGATATGTTGGCTGTTCAATTAATACAGTTTCATTTCCATTCGGAAATGGTATAGAAGTTAATATAGCAAGCGCCTGCTGAACACCTGACGTTATAAAAATATTTTCTTCTTTTGTAAAGACTTGATAATTTGCTAGTTGTTTTTGAATAACTGGTATTAAAGATGGTAACCCTTTCGGCGTTCCATATACAAACAAATCATTTTTATACGTATCAATAGCCTTATTAATACAATGTTGAAAATCTAAATACGGAAAAACATCTGGATCTGGTGCTGAGGAAGCAAAATCAATTATCTCGTTATTTTCTATAGTATTCTCTGATTTTTTAACAACGTAGTATCCACTTTGAGGGACAGAATATATAATGTGACGCTTTTCTAATTCATGAAGAGCACGTATAACTGTTGCCTTATTACATTCATATTGTGTAACGAGTGACCGTATAGACGGTAATTTCTTTCCTTCTCTTATTTCTCCATTTTGAATCATATTTTCTATGTCGTTTAAAATATTTAAATACTTATACATCTTACACCTCCTTCAGTAATTCCATATTTAATTATATCGATTTTTCATTCATATAGCATTCATTCCTCAATTAGTTAATTTTCCGATCATCTATATCGTAAATCCCAATAGCATATGAATCATTTTCAATCCATTTCTTTACTGCTTCTGTTTTAAGTACACCTTCAACTTCTTTTTCTATTTTCTGTCCAAGTTCTCTCACCCCTACTTCATCATCGCTAATCTTAGTTTTTATATCAATGGTAACAGGTTGATTCTTTATATAATTTATTTGCTGAATACCAAACCCTTCATTTCCATTTTTTCTGAATACGTCATCAAATATATGTCCAAAAACTAACTCCCATCTATGTTCTGCATTTACAATCTCCTTGTTTCTTTGAGATATATTTACTTTATAGGACATAACGCCTTGAATTTGCAATCTTTTATTAATTTCTTTTTTTATTTCGTTAGCATTTTCGCTATCAGCAATCTCTAAATCTACTATTCTTGCTTTTTCATCTCTTATAGCAGCACTAAAAAAAGATTCCTCCTTTACAGCTGCTGTAGCAATATCCATCACTATAGAATCTTCACTTTTAGCATCTTCAATATCATTCTCACAGGCACATAATAAAGCAAGTGGAAATAAAAATACAAGTAACTTCTTTCCCTTTCTCATGCAGCACCCCTCCATATATTTTCATTTACGATAAACTTTTTACTTTGACATATAAATACCTTCTTTAATTATTAAATTTAACATTATTTCACATTTCCCCCACTTAACAAGGGAATTACAATTAATAAATAGAATATCTCTATGAATAAATAAAAAGTGAGGGATATATAATGCAACGTGTAAATACGATTGATATTAGTAATGTACTACAATTGGAAAAAACTCTTTCGACTTTATTAAATAAAATGATTTCTTCAAAACTAGACCTTGAAAATTGGTTAAAAGAGCAGTCAAAAGTTATTTGGGACATCGAAGAACAATTAAGATCACATTACATCGCCTTTCAATGTAATACGGATGATGAAGAAATAAAGGATACTTTTGAACATGATCAACAATTTGTAAAGCCACTTTTAAAGCGGTACCAAAATTTATTGGATAATAAATATTTAGAGTCACCTTTTCGAATGGAATTAGATTCTAACGTATATGGTTTATTAGATACAAAAATAAAAAATGCTCAAAAGTTATTTTGTGAGGAAAATATCGAATTAGAAATAAAGGAAGACAAATTAATCACAGAGTACTTTGAAATCACTGGAGGATTAAGTGGAATTTGGGACGGAGAAGAAAAAACGATAACAGAATTACAATCCTATTTACAAGATTCGAATCGTGACACCCGTAAAAAGGCAAAAACCATTATTTCTGAACAATTTTTATCTGTTGAAAAAGAACTCCAAAACATATTAAATCAATTAATTGAAATTCGCCATCAAAAAGCAAAAAATATTCAACTAGAGAATTATCGCGATTATATGTTCAAAAAATACGAGCGTTTTGATTATTCAGCGAAAGATTGCTATGAACTAGCTGAATCCATACGTAAGTATGTTGTGCCTCTTAAAGATAAAATATTGCTAGAGAAAAAAGATAAACTGCAAATTGATACGCTTCGCCCGTGGGATGTATCAGCTGTAACTCCAGATCAAAAAGTACTTAAACCTATTGCAAATGAAAATGATTTAATTGAAAAGAGCACTCATATCTTTAATAAACTAGATGTTGAATTTTCAGCACTTTTAAACCGAATGTATAAACACAATTGTCTTGATTTAACAAGCCGCAAAGGAAAAGCAGCTGGTGGCTTTTGTGAGTACTTACCAGCTTCACAATTATCTTATATTTTTATGAACTTAAATTATACACAAGATGATATTGTCACTTTTATACATGAAATGGGTCATAGTATTCATAACGAACTCATAAAACCATTAAAATTACGACAGTATATAGAAATTCCAGCTGAAACAGCTGAGCTAGCCAGTATGACAATGGAGTTATTCTCGCTTAATTATTGGGATACCTTCTATACAGACAAAAAAGATTTAAAACAAGCAAAAATTAACTTCTTTAAAGATGTTATTTCATATTTACCTATTATGCTTATTGTCGATCAATTTCAACACTGGCTGTATGAAAATCCAAGTCATACTTCTGAAGAAAGAAATGAAAAATACTTACAACTTCAAAAACATTATCAGTCTAGCGTCATACATATTGATGGCTACGAAAACTGGATAGCAACGAGTTGGCTACCTGTACTCCATATTTTTGAAGTACCATTTTATTATATTGAATATGCGATCGCTCAACTTGGTGCATTACAAATGTATAAACAATATAAAGAGGATCCTAAGCAAGCGCTAGAAAATTATAAAAAGGCATTATCACTAGGAAGCTCGCAATCTATAAAAGAAGTGTATGATGCAGCCGGTATTCGTTTTGATTTTTCTGGTGAAACAATTAAAGAACTAATGCTATTTGTAGAAAAAGAATTAGAATTACTTGAGCAATTATAAGAAGAAAGCTGCACCTATATTTTGGGTGTAGCTTTCTTCTTTATTTTATTAATCAGCTCTATGTACTGAGTATCTCCATATCCGATTGTTGGAAAAAGATAAAACAACTTTATTAATAATTCACGAGTTGATAAATCTTTATTTTTAGAGATGAATTTCATTACTGCATTATCTTCTGTTAACATTTCTAAAAATAAGTCTATAGCCCGATACATTACAGGTGGTACCTTATGAGAGGTCTTTTTATGGTTTACTAATACTTCATTGTATATAGAAGAATAATTCCCCAATTCAAGTTCAATTTGATTTACTTTAAATTCATCCTCTCTAAAGCTATTTAAGTATACCTTCCCTTCATAAGCAGACTGTTCAAGATGAGAAAGTATGGTAAGTAGGTTCATTTGGCAAAACATATCTTCACCAAACCATAGAACAATACATTTATACTTTTTCGTAAAAAGGTTTTCTAACGGATCTATAACCTTTTTTATATAACTTTCTACTGAACTGTTATGTCCTTTCGCTCTTGTTTTAATAAACTCTTCATTAAAAACTTGAGTAGTAGCCGAATTCACACACATTGCCTCATTAAATGGTGCATAATCAGAATCACCCATTAGCTTTTCGTTTTTAAATTCTTCATACATAACTTGACCATTTAATATGTAAAGTACCTCTTTATCAAATAGCTCACTCTTCCTATCTCGTAACTGTTCAACCTCTATTTTTCTAGAAATATTCATTTTAAACACCCCTTCTTTATTTAAATTTAGTTTAACAAATGATTGAATAGGCATTTTGTTAAGTTGGTATTCTCTTGGATTCATTCCAAAAACATTTTTGAAAGCTCTACTATAAGCCTCTTGGGAAGAGTAATCGTAATCCAACGCTACCTCAATTATCTTCCTACCATTCTTTAAATCTTCTGTAGATAAATACAACCTTCTAAGAAGAATATAACGTCTAATACTGAAACCCGTTACTTGATGAAATTTAAAAGAGCAATAATAAGGAGAATACCCCATGTAACGAGATAATTCATCTAATGAAAATCTCTTTTTTAAATTGCTCTCAATCCAATTAATCATCTGCTGTATATGTTCATTCATTTCCTTCACTCCTTATTTAAAAGTATAGGAGAAGTGCGTTTCTTTCTTTTGATATTTCTTGTGTTTTATAACATGAGCCTTTCTCTAAAGTCTTTATAATCTATATATAAGTATTAATTTTATATTTTTTCATCTATCTTATTTTGTCATACCTTCTATTCATTTTTCAATTTAGCGTTAATGAGTATGTTGGCAACACCTTACTAATTATTAAAGGTCAATTTACATCATATTTCATTTTAAAGGATTTCAAAAATTAAAAAATTAAGGTTTGGAAAGGACGTTTCAATGAACAAGCTAGAAAAAGAAATACTTCAATTCATAAATGAACAGTATCCGTTGAATTTTATTAACATTAAGCCAATAACAAATGAGATGTATGAATGTCTTACAGAACAAGGTACATACTTCAGTAGAATTACAAACTACAAAACATATGAAGAACAGATAGAAGAAGTTATATATACGAATTTTTTATATCAAAATGGTTTAGGTGTTCCACCAATAATCCCTTCATTACAAGGGAATTTTATAGAAAAATTCACATTAGACAAGGAGATTTTTGCTGTATTATATAAAGCTGCTCCTGGTATACATTTACCAAGGTCTGAATGGAATTCTAATATATTTAAAAAACTTGGTAAACAAATTGGAAAATTACATCGTATATCTAAAAGCTTTGAAAAGATTAAACCAGTAAAACATATAAACGATTGGTATGAAAATGAAGAATATAATTTCCTTAAATATATCCCTAAAGAAGAAAATACAATAAGAGAAATTGCATCTGACGTTTTAACTTCCATAAAAGAGCTACCAAAATCCCCTTCAAATTACGGCTTAATACACGGAGATTTATGGTTAGAAAACATTTTAGTCGAAAATAATTCAAACTTAACAATGATAGATTTTCAAGACTGCGAAAAACATTTTTACATATTCGATTTAGCCGTTCCTATTTATAGTGCGATAGAATATTCATTTGCTGGAAATGGGAATATCGTTGACTATGAGTATTCTATTACAAAAGCACTATTTGAAGGCTACCAAGAGGAAAATGAGCTATCAAAAGAGATGAAAGACAAGTTTCCGTTATTTATTAAATTAAAGGAGATTTTTGAATATAGCTTAATGCATATGTATTGGAATAAAGAAGAATTAACGGAGGAACAAGTACGGATTATGAACCTTTATAGGATGAAGATTGAAAATAAGAATACCTATATCAATATTTAAGAATGCTGTTGTCTAACTGCAAGGAAACTTTGGTTAAACAACAGCATTTATTAATTAGCTGACAACCTTTTTTATGACTTATAAATACTGATTCAATAATCTTTTCAAATACACTTCATTTTGCGGTGATACTTTTTCAGAAAATCTAGCTGCAATAATAATAGGAGCCCATTGAAAAACTTCATCTCTTGATATGCCGGTACGACTGCAATATATATGTAAATACATCTCAGCTAATTCTACCGAAGATTGTGAGTACAACAAGTATGTTCGAAATACATCTGCGCGAATATCACCTGAACTAGCATCTACCCAATCTATAACTTTCACTTTCTCTTCCTTATTCAAAATCAAATTAAATGGATGAAAATCTCCATGACATAGCCTAAAATCAAATGTAATAAAATCTAATTTTTGTAATATATCCTTCTTTTTGCGTTCATCCAATTTATGCACAGATTTAATTTGACGCTCTAACCTCTCCCTCATTAACTCCATTTCATCTGTATTCACATGTATAGCATGGATCTTTTTTTGCTCATTAACACAAAGGCTGATATAACGCTCTGCCTCATTTAAATTATTAAGCAGAAGATCACCAATGTTGTCCCCTTTTACATGTGCCATAATAATTGCCTGTCTATTTTGTATCTTTTTCACTTCAAATACGTTTGGAACTGGCAACCCGCATGAATACGCATATTTTTGTTTTTTTGCTTCATTCATAGACTCTGTATCTGGGAGGTAATCTTTAAATAATTTTACAACCTTATCATCAGTTAAATAAATTTCTGCTGTATTCCCTTTTGCAATTGGATTACCTAAAACCACTTTATTTCCCCCCTTAACATAAATTAGAATAACACCTTATACTTCTCTTTAAATTCACTATAATCCTAGCTAAAACCTTCTTCACGAATATACAAAAAACTTACCGCTTTCCATCCTTAAATAGAAAGCGGTAAGTTTAATTGTTTAGGAATATCCGAATGAAACTCTGATGTATGCACAATTGAAAATGTATATCCTTGCTCAATAAATGATACTTCATTACGTTTACATTCAAATGATACACTATTTTTCTTAAAATTATTTTGGATTCGCTGTAAAAATGCGACGTCTGGTGTTCCGAAAGAAACGTATACTTTCGGTGATAGAGCTTTCATCGCGATTGGAATCCAAGGTCGCTGCCACCAAGTCGCGACGATATATGCAGTGCCACCTATAACAAAGTTAAAAATATCCCCATCTTCCATCGTTTTCATATTTAGATTTGATTTTAACCATTCCGTAAAAACAGGTACACTTTTAACAGGAAGACCAATTTCCCTTACGTATAAAATGTTTAAAGGTGAGTGTGGTACTAATACATCCTCTTTAACATAACTATGTGCGATAATTTCGAGTAGATTTCCATCTCCGTCTTTAAAGTATAAATTGAATAGACCATTCTCTTCACCAATTACATTTCCATTTTACAATGAGTAATCCAGAGTCCTTTAACCATTTTGCTGTTTCATGGAATTTTGAATATGGGATTTCAAAAGCAAAATGTGCAGGTGCGATTGGTTCATACACTTCTTGAAAACTAATTGTTGTATAAGGTGTTACTTCAAATTGAATGAAGGATGCTGTTTCTTTTTTTATTGGAAAAGATAATATGTCCTTATAAACTTGTTTTACCCCTTCTATGGAAACCGTTTGTAGTTTTATATCTGATATATGTGTAATCACTTTACATTCCCCCTCATTTCTTATTATCTATTCGTATTGTATTACACTTATAAATAGATAAAATCAAACGGAAGGATGGATTTTTCATATAGAAACTACAACTTTAGTATGAATATGTTAGCTCCAATTATTTTTTATTTCCGCTATAACAATTTCTGGTTTATCCCAGTGCAACATGTGTGTAGTATCAGGAATTACTTTTACTATACTGTCCGTTTTCTCTTTAAAAACATTTGCTGTCTTATCTCTATAATCCGCCCAAACTTGTGGGACTGTAGCTCGAAGTAATACAATATTATCCGGTAGCTTCTCATATATATCTATTGTTTCATCTTTATGCATACCTCTTATTATATTACTAGCTGTATTTCCCCTGGCATGCCACCATACTTTATTATCCATTTCGATCCCTAGATCCTTTACAGCAACTTCTAACAATGAAGACCACCTAGTATAAGCTGCTTTTTCACTTTTGAAAAATTCGTCCCAATTATTAAAAACGTATTCATCAAAGTCCTTTTCATAATAAGCAATTTCTTCTTCCAACGTTTCTTCTTTAAGCCTTTTTGTTTGATATCCACCATCAATAAGAATACTTCCTTGTACTTTTTCTGGATGATTTAACAAATAAAATAACGCTACAAAACTTCCCCATGAATGTGATAGAAAATAGAAGTATTCGATTCTCAATTCATTTATTATTTCATTTAACCAATTTGCTAAATTGTACATCTCATAATCTTCTGTTCTTTCAAATGGGGGTGTTTTACCATGTCCAGGTGCATCAACGGAGATAAATCTATACTCTTCTTTTAATTCCTCAGCAATTTCTATAAAACTTAAACTCGTACTACCTAATCCATGTAAACAAAAGATAACGGGCTTCTCATTATTCCCCCATTCAGTAATATGTACATTTATTTTTTCATTGCTAATATAGTAACGTTTCAAAACATTTATCCTCCATATTTTGATTTTTTAATTTACACTTTATTTATTTCTATTATTTTCAAGTATTTCCTGTATTCTTTTCCACACAAAAAGCTGCTTTTCTTTAAATGAAAAGCAGCTTTTACACTAAAATACATTATAATTTAACAGCAATAATCATAAATCTTTTTGAATTAGTACGAATCCCTTTTTCAGAACTATACGTATCAATGAACTTTTGTAAAATAGTAAAATCCTCTTCCTGTTCTCCGAATCTAGGAATAATAGGGGTATGTTTTAATAAGAAAATGAGATCTTCAGACCTACTGTAATAATCAGTAACATCATATTCACGTACTTGCACGAGATCAAATCCTGCACTAATAAGTTCATTCATATACTTTTCTTTTAAAGTACCATCCCGTTCACCTAAGCATTGTCCTCTACCAAATGCTTCTTTCAGGTTTAATTTATCATTCTCACTTACTTGTTGTGTTAAGAAAAAGGCACCCTTTTTCATTACTTTCGCTAACTCAGATGCCAGAAACGGGGCATGACAACTTGAAGCAATATCAAAATGTGCATGTGGAAATGTTAAAGCTTCAGAACCCATTTGAAGAAACTCAACATTTTGTACATCTGATTTTTTCAAGTTAGACTGTGCCGTTTCAATCATGCCATTAGAATTATCAATTCCAATTAGCAATTTAGCCGAAGATGCTATGTTAAGTACATTTTCTCCTCCGCCTGTACCAACATCAAGTAAAATATGTGATGGTTTACACCTTTCTTTTACCTCACTATAAAAGTCCCATGTATCTCCTACAGTTTCACATTTTATTTTGCTAAAATCCCATCCATTTAATCTTCCTACTTTATCATAGAAGCTTTTATACTCTAATTCGTTCATCTTATTACTTCCCCTTTGTAAAAATAAATTAAATATGTATAATAACCTACGACACTCTTTAATTATATATTATAAAATACAAATTATTAAAACAACATTTCCCTTCACACTACAATAAGTTTACATAACATTTTTATGGTTTATCTTTATCTATATATTCTAAATGCCCTCTTCCCCAACTACACATACTATCCAAAACAGTACTGACTGTTTTTCCATGTTCAGTTAAGCTATATTCTACTTTAGGTGGTATTTCTTGATAAATTTCGCGTTTTATTAGTTGATCTTGCTCTAATTCACGTAATTGCTTCGCTAACGTCCCTTGAGATATATCAGGTATCAATCGCTTTAATTCACCAAAACGTTTCATTCCATCTGTTAGCAAAATAAACAAAATGAGTGACTTCCATTTCCCACCGATTATTTGTAATGTTGCTATTACCCCTTTTAACTTCGGTTCTTGTAAATCCATTTTTCTCACCTCTCCTCAGATATCATAAAGGGAAACTTTAATCAGTGGGGGTTTTGTTCATCCCACACTGATTATTAGTTGAACCAATCGAGCTTTTACGGGCAATTGATCTCTTACCTAACTTCCTTGCATTTTCCTAACTTTGAGGTGAGAGTTTTACTGCCCGTTAATGCGGGATAAACCATATTTAGAAATTTTTCCTATTACTTATCCGCATGTATAGCGATTAGTACGAAATTTGCGACTATGTACATATAAAGTGCGTACTTTTCACTTGCTCCCTTTTAGCGAATAATAAAAGCATAGCACAGTTAGTTATATTCTAAATTTTTTATTAAAGGAGTGGCTAAAATATGTCTATTACTACATTAAAAAATAGCCGTATTGTTATCATTGGCGGGAGTTCTGGTATTGGATTAGCAACAGCAACACAAGCAATTAAACAAGGTGCACATGTTATTATTGCCGGACGCTCGGAAGAAAAATTAAAAGTTGCTCGAGAAGTAATAAATAACAATCATCTTCAAACTTATATATTGGATAATCAAAATAAAGAGCAATTACAAAATTTTTTCAAGACAGTTGGGAACTTTGATCATTTATTCACACCGGGAGCCTCTTATACACTTGGACCAATTACCTCTACAGAGGAAATTGCTGAAAGTAGCTTCATCGGAAAGTTTTGGCCTCAATATTATGCCGTAAAATATGCAATTCCTTTTCTTTCAAACTCTGGATCGATTGTGTTAATGTCTGGTGCATTTAGTCAAAGACCACTTAAAGGCGCACCTGCTTATGGAGCTTGCAATGGTGCTATTGAAAGTTTAGGGAAGGCTTTAGCTGTGGAATTAGCTCCTATTAGAGTTAATGTGGTTTCTCCTGGAACAATACAAAAAGAAAATGAACAAAACGAAAATAGACTAGCTGCTTATGAATCTTATAAATCTCTTTCTCTTGTAAAAAGGCCTGGCCATAATAATGAAATTGCACATACTGTTCTATATTTAATGCAAAATAGTTTTACTACGGGTAATGTATTATTTCCAGATGGAGGGTACACATATCATTAAATTATTTAAGACAGAAGCCCCTTATTACGATGGTTTTTGTTGCTCATTTAAACATTGCTGAAATTTCCAAATAGATGATTACATTACTTTAGTACCAACTGGTTGGTTTTTAGATGATTCATTACAATCCGCTCATTTTGTACATTTGCAAATAAAATTGTGCTAGTAGTTGACGAATCGAATCTCGAAGTAATTTGTCTTGATATTTATGGATAAGTTTACAAAGAAAAAAGGCATATAATTAATGCCTTTTTTCTTTATCATCATTTAACTGGATAACAAACTTCTGTAACCCACTTATTAGGATCCGCTTCCATCGCTGGGCTCACATGATAAATATTAAACATCGGGCCTGCTAATTTATAACCCTCTGTCTCAATCCATTTTGCCGCAGCCTCATTTACAGCTGTCATCTGTTCATAACTTCCATTAACTGTTATAGAAGCTACATTAGTCGATTCCATATTTTTAAATGTAACGTCCTTTGTATTTTCGTGCTTACCTAGAATACTTAGCTGTATTTCTATATCTACATCATTTTCTTTGTATTCACGATCATGGAAAACCGCAATACTATAACTCGGTTGGGCAATACTAATATTTTTCATTTGAATTTCTTGCATTAATACACTCCATAAATCACCTTCGCAATTATACGATGGAATAATCTTTCTAACACTAGCTACAGTTCTTTCTGGAATTTCTTTTATTGAAACATGATAATTCATCTCAACAACATCCTCTCTCATCGTTTTCATTGAGTCTTCGAGGAGACGTAATTGTTTTTGGAGGTTATTCATGTCTTCTTTAATTTGAGCACTACGATTTAAAAATTGCTCTTTTATGCTATCTATATTATCGCATTCTATTATTTCTTTGATGATAGCAATATTAAACCCCATAGCTTTTAATGTTTGAATTTGATTTACCTTTTTTAATTGGTCAGCTGAATAAAATCGATATCCACTCTGCTCATCGACTTTTACTGGTTGTAATAATTCCACTTTATCGTAGTGTCTCAACATACGTATACTAATGGAAGATAGTTTCGAAAAATCCCCTATTTTAAACATGATTTCCTCCTATAAGTTACATCTACTTTGAAGCTCAACTTCATCATAAACAATGACATTATGTGAGGGTCAACTATTTTTAACGATTTAAATAACAATTTAACATGTTATATTTATATAATTAAAAACCTATATTCCTGTTTTTATGACTACTGCAATTGACAATCCATCACTAGTTATTTTTCTCAAGACATTCATAAACCGCCATCATATCTCGTTTATCCAACTCACGTATGCGATTAAAAATTGGTATTTCTCCAACAGCTTCTGTTAATAAGCTTTCATTCACAACATCACTTACTTTTCCAGTTAACCACGTTTGTACATCCACGCCCTCAACAACTTCTTTTAACCCTTCGTCATTAATACCACTTGCATTACAAGTTACACATGGAATTGTTAGTTTAAAGACACCATCATGTAGATTATCTTCGGTTATCACTTTCTTACCTTTACAAAATGGACATGGATTACTTTTTTTAATTTTATTAATTTGGGTAACTAATTTTTTGTAACCAAATGCTTCGTATACATACGTAAGTTTTTTATATTTACCATTTGTGAAATACTTATCTATAATGGTTTCTCTCGTTTCATAAACATTAGGGAAATCACAAACAGTTACCTGATTATTAACACTAATGGATTCGATATTTCCTTTTATTTCGCCCCAGAATGGTAAGACATTTTGTAACACCATTTCATAGTTTGAAAAGCTTGCTTGTTCTAATTCAAACATTTTCAATGCAACTTGTGCTTTTCTTGGCAATAAAGAAACATCTTCTGTCAATACCATATCGCCACCAACAATAGACTTCAATTTAACAAGTGCCGGTAAATCACCAACTGTTTTCAATACTTTATTAATAGGCTGATTGATTATTTCACGAATATCTACGTTACCAAATTTAAGTGGTTTATGATGATTTAAAACCGTCCCCTCACAAATTGGACATTTCATCATTTTTTTTGAACTCTTAATTTCTTCTTTAATAGGTGCTTTTGAAATAACAATATATCCACCAATAATTGTATTAAACCCTACCCATGTTCTACGTGTCTTTCCTTTTTTATCATAAAATGATTTTTCAAAATATCCGTACCAAAACGTATGCTTTTCTTCTTCTGACATATCATTATAGCTTTTTGACAAATCGTGACCAAGCTCATTTTTTATTTCTTCGAATAGAAATTCTATTTTTTCATGCTGATAAAATTTTAATACCTTCATGATTTCTGGATCGAATAGCCCATCCCAAAATGGAACACTTTTATCTTGAATGGCAATATTTTTATCAAAAACTTCAATTTGAAGACGTCCAGAACAAGATGGACAATGATTGTCCTGTGAATAGAAATCAAAACTTCTCGTATCTTTATTAATTGGATGAGCAGCTACAATATGATTAATTAATCCACCAATCTCATATAAGAAACTATATTGACTATATAAATGTCTTTCAAGGTCAATAGCAATAACAGGTGCGATTGTATCAGATTCATATTCACCATAAATTAACCTAGCCATTGATGATAAACTTTTAAAAATACCGCCCTTATAAACATTTTCGGCATTTTTAAAATAGTTAATATGATTTTCTTCTAAATAGTGAACTCCTTTTTTCTTCTTAAGCATTGAAGAGATATTTATTTTCTCTGTGCTATTCACATTACTTTTTTGACGATAGTAATCCACATGATTAACAACATCCAAATGCTCTACAGATTCATTCTGCCTTTTTCCAAAATCAACTATATAATCAGAGCTTTCTAACATGTAACGATTATGCTCAATCATAATGATAGAAACTGATTCATCTTGCAGAATACCTCTAATACTATCGATAAATTGATTTAAAATATTTTGTGATAAACCTTTTGAAGGCTCATCAAAAATGAATAATGTATGTGGATTTCTAGTGTTTGCAAATAATTCCGAAACTAAATGAACACATTGAAACTCACCTGTCGATAATGTTTGTGTTTTTCTCTCTAATGTTAAATAGCCAAGCCCTAATTTAATTAGTAGGCTCAAACGTTTATAAGCGATATCTTCATTTGGAAGTTCATCAATAATATCCTCAATCGAGCGCTCAAAAATATCATCAATGTCTTCACTATACTTTGTCAGTTTCTTTTTAATATCTAGGAAAGTTGCTACAGTTGATCGACTTGTAATTGATTGATTTCGGTCTTGTCCTACCATAACTAATTTATCTTTTGGATATCGTTTCAAAAAATCTGTAGCTAGGCATTCATTGACAAGTGTAGATTTTCCACATCCCGATTCTCCTGTAACTGTTACAAGCCTGTTTTTAGGAATTTGAAACTCAGCCATTTGGATATTACGGCAATATAAATCATAGAATGTATAATATTCTGTTGGTATTTCTTTATTTCGATCCCACAGTATTGACTTTGGTCTTGGTGATTCTTCCACAATTTTCCCGCCATATTTTCCGCTACCAGGTCCAAAGAACAATTGCTCATCAGTTGTATCTAGTACTGTATCTGAATGATCAATAAGCCAAATTTGATTTTTACGCCCTAGTCGTTTAATTTCTTCTAAAATTTGTAATAATGTTTCATGATCAAGTCCAACTGAAATCTCATCAATAATAATTACAGCATTTTCACTTACTGCCATGAATTCGGCCAAATAAAGTCGTGTTAACTCTCCACCTGATAACGTACCCATAATTCGATTTAATGTTAAATAACCAATGTTCATATTAATAATATTTTGCAGTATATGCTGTTTTTCTTCACTAATATTTAACTCTTTTGCTAGTGAAAGAATAGATTCAATACTTAAATCATTAATATTTGAGATTGAATGTGGCTTGTCCAACAAATCAATTTCATATTGTTCAATTTCTTCACTATAACGTTTTCCCTTACATTTTTTACACTCAACATTTTTTGTAGTACCACGGCCTTTACAACCAGTACACCAGCCTAATTGATTATTAAATGAAAAGACCTCTGGAGAAAGATTAAAAACTTCAGCAAGTTTTTCCCGAACCTCTGTAAAAACACCAGTATGAGTACCAATCGTTGAACGCGGATTAGACGAAATCGATGATTTTCCTAGAAAAAGTACTAAAGGCATTTCTTCCATCTTAATGGCACTAAAATTTGTTTCCATAATGTTAGGAAATAAATATTGATATTCAGCCTTTGGTAATAAAGAAACTAATCGTTTTTTTGACTCTTCACCAATTGTTTGGCAAAAAGTTGTTTTACCCGATCCAGATAACCCAGCAATTCCAAACGATTTATTAAACGGTATAGTTGCATCTAATTTATTTATGTTATTAGCAATTAATTGATTTACTTTCATATTAACCTCTATTCTTATTTATTCACAAAAGCATTTTTAAAATATAATAATTACATAATGAATATTACCTATTATGCAATTATCCTCTCACTTCATGAATCTTATCCTTGTATATTTCAAACCATTGTTGCCATTCATCTTTAGAAAATTCTTTCTCTTCTCCTTTTAAAACGTAAGAAAAAAGATTTAAACAAATATGCCAACCAGCTATATCTCTCGGTGTATGATCTGTTAATTCATGAATGTACTCTTTAAGAAGTAACAAAGTACCATTCTCCTCTTTATGTATTTCAAATCGGACACGGTCTTTATCCCAAGTAAATTCAAGTACTGAGTTTACTTGACATTCTAAAATATCAATGTTTATGAATGAACCATCCATCATGTCGAACTTTATTATTCCACCAGTTTTAAGGCTTTCAATCTGTAAATTGGACATCCATTTTTTCAGCTTACTGTTTTCTGTTAATACAGACCAAACTTCCTCTACCGTATATGGAAATTCGCGTTCAAATTTTACAATATATCCATCAGTTAGTTTCCCAATTTCAGCTATCATTTTGATTGCCTCCTTATATAGAATGTATGTTCTCACTTCATTTTACACGAATATAAATATAAAATAAATATTTATAACAACGAAGTGTTAATTTAAAGTGAATGGTGCTGAGAAAAACTTAAATATTTTCTAAATCGAGTTATATAATATTGAAAATTAAATATAGATTTACGTACAAATAAAAAAAGCCGCATTTGCGACTTATGAAATCATAGGATTAACTTCTGTTTTTGTGGAATGATTAATGATTAACGCTTAATCGCATCGACAATTAGCGATGGAAAACCAAGTTTATCGCCTTTATTTCTAGAATCATACCTTTTCGAACGGAAAATAACACCGTCGTTTGCATCCCATTCGTTGTAATAAAACCGACCATTTTCATCACAATATTCAAGTAAAACTACCTCGAATCCAGCAGTTTCAAACATTTTCGTTAATGTTATATAATTATGAACGATTTTATGACTTGCTGCTGGATGATCTTTCGGACCGGGGCCTCCTATTTGAACTATATTTTGATATGCCTCATCCTGAAAGAATGCATCAGGGACTCCGCACCGAATATGACCAGATGGTTTTAAAAATTCATAACAAATTTCAGCTGCTCT
This sequence comes from Bacillus sp. ME78, assembly GCF_903970865.1. NCBI lineage: Bacteria > Bacillati > Bacillota > Bacilli > Caryophanales > Bacillaceae > Bacillus > Bacillus sp. ME78. The sequence goes on along the minus strand of NZ_CAJCKK010000031.1, from coordinate 23,512 downwards.
TACACCTTCTTCAAAAGTAAGGTGTTCCCATACATGCTCAGCTAAAATAGCTGAAATAGAGTTGTATTCAAATCTTTCTTCCCACGTAGCTTTATCTAGTAAGTTAAGTTCATCTTCTTGCGTTTGAATCCAACCTGGATTATTATTAAACACTCCAGCTCCGACAACTACTTTAATTTCGTCTTGTTTTATTGCCACCATGTTCACCTCTTAAATATTTTAATTCATTAATATATTCTATGTTTACTATTATCCTTCCTCCTTTAACAAATTTAGTACCATGAGTCCAGTACAATACCGAACTCATGTCCTAAAAACTCTCTAACGTAACGATCTGTCTAACTCTATAAAATTAGTTCATAATATACGATTTTTCTTACAGAAATATAGCACACCAAACATTAGCATAATACCAATTACGTAAAAAATTGTTGTTCCGCTCCCACCAGTATTAGGAATTACCCAATTATTCTTCGCATTTTTCACTGTTATTTTTTGTGTCTTTACTGCTTCTGTAATTTCTATTTCTATTGGATCCCTAAGTAACATATATCCGTTTGGCGCTTTTATTTCTTTTATCGTATATTTTCCAAGTACTAATTGACTGGAAATCACCTTTCCTTTTTCATCCGTTGTTAATCTAGCCACTTCTTTACCCTCTTTATCTAAGACTTGAAATATAGCGCCTTGTAGTTTTAAATTGATATCCTTATCATCAACTTTCTCAATTTCAAATTGTCCAGTCGGATCTGGCAATTTCTTATTTCCTATTTTAATTTCTACTACTGCATCTTTTTCTACTTTTACAGTTATTTTTTCTTTTAATAATTCGTAACCTTTAGGTGCTTCTACTTCCACTAAGGTATAGTTTCCTTTTGGTAAGTCTTTTGATACTACTTCTCCTTCTTCATTTGTCACTAGTTCTCCAACTATTTTTCCTTTTGAATCTTCTATATGAAACTTTGCCCCTGCTAGTTTTTTATTTTTATCACTTATGTCTACTTTCACTAACTTCATTTTTCCCATTGAATCTGGCAATTTCTTATTTCCTATTTTAATTTCTACTACTGCATCTTTTTCTACTTTTACAGCTATTTTATCTTTTAATAATTCATAGTCTTTTGGCGCTTCTATTTCTACAAGGGTATAGTTTCCTTTTGGTAAGTCTTTTGATATCGCTTCTCCTTCTTTATTTGTTACTAGTTCTCCAACTATTTTTCCTTTTGAATCTTCTATATGAAACTTTGCTCCCACCAATTTTTTATTATCATTATTACTATCAACTTTTTTTATTTTTACTTTTCCAGTACTAGGCTTGTTCCAATGTTGCCAGTTAAATTTGAAATTGTGAAATTCAAATCCACCAGTTTGTTGTACCGCGCCGACAAATGCTTGTCCATTAATCGAGCCGCCTTTTGTTTCTAATACAGCATTTGGGGCAAACACACTCCCAACGACACCATATCCCTCTGTTGTAATTTTTTTCGCATTTGGAAAAACCCAAATCACTTTCCCGTATAGCTCAGTAAACGGGGAATTAGGAGAATATGGTTGTGATGTAGGAACTATATCTGTAGCCCTTCCAATATTGTTCGTGTCATATAGAATAGATCCATTTTTAAATGTAACCTCTGTTGCATCCGAATACATAACAATAAAATCTTTGTCCTTAGCATTTGGTAAAAATACATCTCTTATATCTAAATTAATTTTCCCTGTCAATTCTGATGAAACATAAATATTAGGATTGTTTATATCTTTTCCGATTCCATGACTCATATTTGGAATTGGGGTATTTGTTTTATATTGACCTGCATTTTTACTGACTTGGTTCACTAAATTGCGAAATTCATTAAATTTCGCGTCAATTTCTAGTTTTTCTTTATAAACGATACGATCATAAGAGGATTGTATGATGCGATCTGGATCACTCTCTTTTGTCATTACTACTATTCCGTTTTGAATGATAAAAGATTCTTCTCTTGATTTCTTAAATTTTCCAGACAATAACAAGGACGGATATCCCTCATCAACCCATTTTTCACCTACTATATTAGATGTTCCCGCTGCAGCACCTACAATTGTATACCCCGATGCATCCATATCACCTTGAACTGCAATTGCTCCTTCAATGTCGCCACCTATTGCTTTATGGTTACCAAAGACAACAGCATTATAGCGCGATATATCACCTAGACCTTCTAAGTTTGTCGTGGATCCATATACTTCTTTTGGTACATATATGACAAAACTTACACTTAACATTAACAAAACAATAAAATGAATACTTACCAGCTTTAATCGTAGCCTCAATTCCTTTGTTCCCACCTTTACCGTATTTTTCCTATAGTCGCATAAAATGACATATTCACCAATGAGGATTTACTTCATCCTTTCTATACTTTCTATACTTTCTTTACTTATCTCTGAATTTCCAGTCCCACTTCCCATTAATGCAGGATAAATAAATACATTCTATCGAGTTAACCTTTTCTTATAAATTACGACTAGAAACACACATAACAATAGGATTGGAACTATTACATTCCACTTATTAAACATAAATATCTCTGTACTCACTTTTCGTTTTTCTTTCTCGTTTAACTCCACACGCACACCTCGAACTAGCAACCTATTGGTGTTTACTCCATAAGGCGTACACGTAATTAAAGTTGTATAATCTTTATTTTCTACAATTTGTAGATCGTCCGTTTCGTGTGGTAACACTACTTTAATTTGATCTACTTTATAAGCAAGAACTTTGTCTAAAGAATGAATATAAAAAAGATCTCCTTCACTCAACTTATCTAAATCTGTAAATAATTTTGCTGATGGTAAACCACGATGCCCTGTTAAAATAGTGTGCGTATTTTCTCCACCTATCGGGAGCGAAGAAAAATCTAAATGACCTATCCCGCGGCTCAATACTTCCTCAGATGTCCCTTGATAGATTGGCAGTTTTATATTGATTTTCGATATTTCAATATACCCCATTACATCTCCTAAATTTAACGCATCAGCATATGCTCGATGATTACTTTTTTTTTCAGAAAATGGATCAGTAAATGTTTTCGTGGAAGTGTGAACTTGTTTATTATATTCGGCTGCTTCTTTTTCCCTACGTTCGACTTCTTTCTTTTGTAATGCTTTGATATTCTTATCGTAAGAGCTAATCTCAGAATAATGTGCACGAGTCGCCAACCAATTACTAATAGTAGGATATAAAAAAACACCTAATCCAAATAAAAAAATACCTCCCAAAACAAGATTTCGTTTCATATTTCCACCTCTGTATATGCTTAAATATCGAAAAGAGGGAAGCATTTTGCTTCTCCCCTTTTCCCATAGTTACATGTTCCTAAAATCTTAATTATTAGCAGACTTTTTTCTAAAGAAAACAAATGCCGCTGTAACCATTAACGTAAGACCTATTACAGTAAAAAGAGTCGTTCCTATGCCACCCGTTACCGGAAGAACCCATCCACTTTTATTATTTTCAATCGTTAATTTAACCGTTTGATTATTTTCGCTAATCTTTACATCAATGGGATCTTTTAATAATTGATAAGAAGCTTTTGTACCATCTTCTTTTGTATATGTTGGAGCTTTCGTTTCGAAAATTTGATAGTCTCCATATGGAATGTTAGACCATTTAATAACACCATTTTCATCTGATACACCTGTTACTTCTTTTCCTGCTACAACAACTATTTTTCCATTTTTATCTTTAAGTACAAACTCTGCACCTTTTAATTTATTCTTATTAGCACCATCAATTTTTGTTAACTCAATTATTCCAGTTGTTGGAACAACAACTACAGGTTTAGATTCCTTTTCTCCAATTACATCATTTTTATTTGTAAAATCAATTTTTGCTGTATTTAAAATTTCCGAACCAGATGGTACTCCTTCTTTTACTTGAGATTTAATTTGCAAATGAAATTCTTTTTTACCATCTAATTTTGTGAAATCTTTTACTGTAGCTGTTACCTTTTGACCTTCTATAGCTACCTCTACAATGCTTGCATTTACTTCTGCTCCATCAATTTTCACGATTGGCTTTCCTTGAATCACTAAACGATTATCCAAAGTATCTGTTACCACATATTTTTTGTATTCCTTAATGTCTTCTGGAATTAATGTTTTAATATCATAATTATAATTAGTTAACGGATTGATTGGTAACGCTTCCAATTTTCCGTTAATCTTTTTATTAATTGTTGGTTCTTCATAGTTTTTCACTTCTAATTTAACTACTGTACCAGAAGTAATAGTTCCATCTTCATTAATTGTTCCGGCGTTCTTAACAAAAAACTCACGTTTAGTTGGATCTATTACATAGCCTTTCGGAGCTTTTGTTTCTTGGAAATAGTATTCTCCATACACCAATCCTTGCACGTGAATATGACCATTAGCATCTGTTACTAACTCTTTTTTCACTTCTGTACCGTCTTTTTTAAATAAAGAGAATACTGCACCTGCTAATGCTTTTTCATTTACACCAGTTTTTATTAAATCAACTGCACCACGTTTAACCTCATTTTTAGGATACATGTGAACATCATAGTTTAGCACCTTACCCTCTTTATTCGTTAATGGGATATCCACTGTATACGTATTGGGATTTAGATTAACATGTGGAGGTCCTGCCACTTCTTTCACCTCATAACGTCCTAGCGGAAGATCTTTTAATACAGCTTGTCCGTTATCATCTGTTACTACTTGATTTGGAGTGGCTCCCATTACAGGTTTCACGTCTTCTTTTACGATTTTCCCATCGTTTGAAATTTTTTCAAAAGAAGCAACCCTTTTTACTTCAAACGTTACACCTTTTAATGGTTTCGCATCTTTTGGCACCTCTTGATTTGCAGAACCGTCACCTTCTAGTCCCTGCGCTCCATCTTTGTCTTGTTCATACTTATGAATCGTTAAAGTACCTTTAGATGGTGAATCCGCCTTTACTAATACACTAGACCATGTAGAAAATGTTAAGAAAAACACTAAAAGCACACTAAATATTTTTTTCATTTCTCTTATCCCCTTTACTACTTCTATCATTTTAAAAATCTCTTTATTACTATTACCTTCTTAAAAGCAATAGTGTGCCAAGTATCAGATTTAAACGAATAACATAAAACATAGTCGTCCAACAATCCATTGTTTACAATCACTTATTCACTTTTCTTATCTTCTATTATTACGTTGTCTCTCCACATGATATATGTAATTTTCTCCCCTAAATTACACTTATATCCCTATTTCAAGAATCATTACATTTGTTACATAATAGCTTTCACTACTAATTTCGACTAGTCACTTACTGTCAATCTATTAATTTCTCACTTCCTATCCCTATTTAAAATCCAATCTTAATCATTTTTTAATACATATAAGTAATAACCAACAAATAAGTGTGACGATTCATATTTTACGCTACTGTCCAAAACTATCACCTGTATATTCGAATAATATGTGCTATTCATGTTAAATTATGGTATTATTCTTAGAAGTTTATAACTTTTATTTATATTTTTTATTAATAAAGGTTTTCCGTTTCTACTTATGAAAAAAGGAATATATGTTTATTTAACTATTACGCATAACTGTAAGGAGGAAGAATATGACTAAAAAGCTCAGTCTAGTTGAGATAGAGTACATTTGCAATATGTTTTTCCAATCTTTTGAAATTCCAGTTTGTTTTTTAGATTGTAACAAAAATATTCTTTTAGAATTCACATCAAAAAATGATTCACACTCGTTGTATACATCAAAAATAGAACAGTTACATGTGCTTTTTCAGAGAAATGATACATATAATTCCCCCATCTTCAGAACTCACGAACATCTAGGGCACTTTATTTTAATTCACATAAAGAGCGATTATATGGTGAACGGTACTGTTATTATTGGGCCCTTGGCACATGTAAATTTTTCTACAAGTAAAGCGGATAGTAAACTTAATTTTATTCCAAATTATAAAAGAACAAGAGACCATTATTTTTCATTGTCAGTCAAAGATCAAAATTTCTTTGTAAATATAGCAATATTGTTCTATAACATTCTCTATAAAAAAAATTCAGATGTAAGCACATTTTTAAATAACAGTGACTCACTTCATATAAGTCATAGCAGAATCTTAAACGAAGATGTATATATTTCAATGCAAAAAGACGAATCCATTTATCATAATTTATATATAGAGCAGCAACTACTTGGTTCTATAGAAAACGGGGATAAAGAAACCGTACTCAAATATTATTACGAATTCCAACAAGAGACTCTTTCATCTTTATCTTCATTCCATCAATTAAGACGTCATAAAAACATTTGTATTTCATCCATCACGCTCGCTACTAGATATGCGATAAAAGGGGGACTTCCATCTGGGATTGCTTACAAAATTTATGATTTACATATTCAAAGAACAGAAGATTTAAAAGACAAAGAATCTGTTTGGGATTTATTAAAAAATGCTTTTTGTACCTTTGCAGACCGTGTAAAGGCACAAAAAACACAGCAACATTCACAGACTATTGCTATTTGCAAAAACTACATTTTTAAAAACATTTACAATCCAATATCTGTTAAACAACTTGCTAAATTTGCAAATGTGAATTCAGATTATTTATCTATATTATTTAAAAAAGAAGTCGGTATTTCATTAATTGAGTACATTCAACGTGAACGAATCGAGGAAGCAAAGAAATTATTAACTTTCACCACCTATCCCTTATCAGACATATGCGCTTCGCTTAATTTTAGCGATCAAAGTTATTTCACTAAAATTTTTAAAAAATTCACCAATGAAACACCTGGTAAATACCGAAAATCTCATGTTGTCATTTAGAGTGACACTTCCATTAAAACAAAGTGTTTTCAGTAACTTATCAATGGCAAATTAGAAGTACTCCTATATTCATGAGCTATAGGATTTATGCTATTTTCAAATCAAAAAACACGTTACTATTCTCATTAAAATAAAAGAATAGTAACGTGTTTTATATGTAATATAGTTCTGTAGACAGAATAGTATCCAACTGCAAATTTTTATAAAAGCCAAATGTACCGCTTAACTATTAAAATCTTAATAAGTAAAAAATCCATATTTCGTTTTATTTACTTTCTACTTTATTTCTTTTGAATACTCAACTCTTTTCTTCAAACGAATAATCCCTACTATTATTTTTGTATCTTTCTAAATTTGCGAATCAAAGTGAGTACTGAACCTGCAATAATCATCAATATGCCGATTGCTGCACTGTTAGTTGTACTTACACCCGTCTTTGGCAGCTCCTTATATGTATATTCTTTTTTATCGGTATTACTGTTATTTGAGATATTATTGTTATTTGTCTTATTAGCAAGACCATTAGGTTTGCTAGTTTCTTTATCTTTCACTAATACTTTTTGTATTGTATTTACCTCATTACCCACGGAATCTCTTACACTATATATTATTTCATAAGTACCAGCTTTAGTTGTATCTATAGTTCCTTCATACGCTACTTTAGAAGTAAGGTCACCGTCTTCTTTGTCAGTAGCTGATACTCCTACCAACGGATCAAATTGATCACCCTCAGTAATTGAAGTTGTAGCAGGTACTTTTAGTATTGGTTTATCATTTTTAACTTCTTCTCTAACTTTGACCGTTACAGTTTGCTTCGCCGTTACTTCATGACCTTTAGAATCTGTAACCGTGTACGTTAATATGTAAGTACCGGCTTTAGATGTATCTACTTCACCATCAACTTTGATTTTAGAAGTGAGATCACCGTCTTCTTTATCGATAGCTAATACTTCTGCCATTGGAACAAATGAATCTCCTACATGAATTGTCGCTCCAACAGGCACTGTTAATTTAGGTTCTAAATCTGATGTTTCTCCATTTTTCTCTACAATTACAGTCTGTGTTGCTGTTGCATTCCGCCCTTGAGAATCAACAACCATGTATTCCATAATGTATGTACCTGATTTTGAAGTATCTACATCGCCTTTATGCTTTACTTTATTTGTTAAATCACCATCTTCCTTATCAACAGCTTTTACATTTCTCATTGGATCAAACGTATCTCCTACACGTAGTGTAATGGTAATCGGTACAGTTAACTCTGGAGCTTGGTTTTCTACTGCTTTTTCGTTTTCTTTCACTGTTCCTGTAATTTTTGCCGCATCAAAAGCATTTTGGATTGCTTGAACTTCAATTGAGTTCGTTCCATATTTATTAGTTGCAACTGTAAGGCATGCCAATCTCAATTCAGAGAAATCAGAAGTCATGTTTAATTCATCAGTATTTGCATAATAGAAAATATCAAACATTTTATCTTCACCAATACCATTTACATTTACACCGTTATGAGTACCACCTTGTGCAATTAAATACGCAACTTTATTAATAATACTTGAGTTAAAATGAACGCCTCCATAATCCTCTCCATTTAAATCATTATATTTACTATAATCATCAGGATACGGTAGTCCTTCTGAAAAATTAATTGCAGTTGGATTTTTCATATTACGAAAAGTCGATCCAGTTTGTTCTCCTATTGTCCAGTTAAATTCCCCATTATTTATGTATTTCTCTATAGCCGTTCCCATAATATCAGATAATGCCTCGTTAATCGCCCCAGATTCTCCTGAAAATTCAAGGTTAGATTCGCTTGATGTAACTGCATGTGTAAATTCATGACCCGCTATATCGAATGCTTTTACCATAGGATCTCCATATAAAAGCATACTAATGTTATTAATATTAGTACTAAATGCATTCTCCCAATTTTCAGGATCATTTGTTCCTCCAGAATCCCATGCATGTACAACTGAAACTACTTTTTTTCCTTTATTATCAAAACTATTACGCTTATATTTTTCTTTATAAAAATCGTATACCTTTGTTGCTAAGAAATGAGCGCTTACCGCCTTTGGATCATTAAATGTTGTTGAAACACTAGTTGCTAGTATACCAGGATAATAACTTTCTTCATTTGTAATATCTCTATAATTTACATCATATGTCTCAATTCCTTGTCCTCTTGTATAATCAGTAAGCGCATAATTCCCACTGGTCTGTTTAGAAATACCAAATGTACGAGTTACGCCTAAATCATCTTTTCCTGTTCCAGTTAATGATGTAAAATTGCTAGTTTTATTTTCCTTAACGGATTCAACATACTCTTCACTTATTTTCAAACTTGATTCTTGTACCATATCTTTTAACATTTCACCATTATGAGCATTCACTAAATAAGTTCCTGATACATAATTTGGTGTTGTAGCAGCAAATGTAACTTGATATGCATTGCTAGCCTGCCCATGATTTTCATCAACAAAAATAACCGTCTTAACTTCTGGTTCAGAAATAAATTTAGTGTCATTTCCGTACCTTTTATAAATATATTGTTTCGCTTCTTCTTTTGATAAATTAATAGGTTTCTTTAAATCTTCTTGCGTTAAATTTTGTGCGCTAGCTCCTGAAATGCTTTTAATAATACCTTTTTTATCTACGTGAGCAGTCAACTGGTGGCCATACACTTCTTTTCCTTCATATATTTGTTGCATGCGCACCAGTGTAGTTCCATCATAAGAACCACGTTTTTGAAGAACCTTGTAATCTACTCCTGTTTCTGCACTAACTTGTTTTGGAGACAAAGCATGCTCCGTATTTTCCTTAAGTGCATCCTTCACTACATTCTCTGGCGTTTTTTTTGATGGTTGTGTAAGATCACCTGTACGGAACGAATCCTCTTGAATTTCAACTTGCATTTGACCAGGTTCCTCTGCATGACCTACTCCATATGGTGTTACACTTGTTAAAACGAATCCTGTTGTTAATGCAACTATAGCTATTTCTTTTTTATTTCCCATGATATTTACCTCGTATAAATTTCTATTATTTATATGAAACTGCTAAAATGTATACAATCTATTCCTAACATAAAAAGATGACTTTTGTAATCTACAAAAGCCACCTCTTCAATATGTAATATCCCTAAAATGTTTTTAATACATAATTTCTATACAAAAAGAAAAAAGCATTCATTAACGAGCATTTTGCAATACTTTTATTAGGTCATTTATATTTTCAACTTTCTGCTGAAACTGATCAAGTCTGCTATGTAGCGATGAAGGATTTTTATCTTCAGTTGAAATAACTTGTTTTAATTCGTTTTCTAATTTATCATACATATCAAAGAAATTATCAAATTCTACACTTACAAGCTCTTCATTTTCGCGATAGAATCTTTTTGCTTCTATATAAGTCATATATGATTTATTTAAAAATCCTAATGAAATTAAATATTTAGAAGTGTTTTCTTGATAAATAGCAATATCACATGCCATTTTAATATCAGAATAAGTCTTTTGAACGAGACAATGCAATTCAAAAATCTTAAACTTTAATCCATTATTCATTTCATCCCCTCCCATCGTATCTATTCTACATAAAATTAGAATATTATACAAAGAAAATTATTAGTATGAAATTGACAATTAAAAAAATAACTTAAGGATAAACAAACTCCCTCGCATTATAAATTATAGTTACGGAGCATTTACCAACATAACAGCAAAATAAAAAGCAAAAAGAATAAATCTTTCCGCTCTTAGAGTAATAAATACATTTCATATTGTGCTAAAGAATTCTTTTCAAATCTACATTTCTTTAAAAAACCCTCCAGTAAATTATTGTTAGGAAACCCAATTGATAAACTTGATAAATGTAATTCTTCTCTTGCTACTTCTAATAATTTCATCCCAACACCAATATTTCTATAATCTTTGTCTACGAAAATAAAACTAATTTTACCTTGTTCATTTACACATAGAGAGCCTTTTAAGTCATTAGTGACATATGCACCATAAAATACATTATTTGTTTTTTCGATATAATCAACATCATTTTGCCAATTTATATGGAAGTTTAACCATTTCTGAATTTCATCTTTAAAAGTTGGAAATTCTAATTGTTTTACTTCAATATCCTTACAATCTTTATTCATTATTTTAGTCAAATCATTTAAATTATAATAAGAAAGATCGTACACTTTTTCATAGCCCAACTTATTATAAAAATGAATCGCTCGGTCGTTTCCTACAATGACTTCGAGAAAAAGTTGCTTACATCCATGTTGAATCGCCTCTTCTTTATGCAGTTCAAATAATTTTTGACTGACACCAATACCGCGGTAATTAGGATGAACCGCTAATGTTCCACAGCGCATAGTCTTTATACTTTCATAATCCTTTATACCACCTAATATTACGCCAACTGATTTGTCACCGTCTAAAGCAAGAAAAGAATGTTCTAGCAAATTACCTTCTGGTCCCAAAAAACGGTGTATAAAATCACCTTTTGAAACTTCCATCTTAATAATATAATCGGAAAATCCATCTTTAAAAGCTTCATATACTAAATCAATATTTACTTCACTACATCTTTTATATTGAATCATATAAAATTGCCCTCCAATTGCTTGTATTAACCGCAACATGTACCCATATAATATATTCCATCTATTATAAATTTCAGCTCTTAATTTGAAATGAACGGACATTTCCCTACATATAACCCACTATTAATTTGTTTTATAACAAACTATCTATTATTTACTACATTAATCTCATAAACACGCAAAAAAGCAATTAAATGCTCACATGCTCTTTCGCATGCTAGCATTTTAAAGATTTTTTGTTCTTCTTTCGTTTTATCATTTGCTTGATCTGAAGCAGCTTTTAAACATAGAAATGGTTTTTTATTTATTTGGCATACATAGGCGAAAGCTGCTACTTCTTGATCAACTGCCAATGCTCCATATACGGTATGGAGTAAATATCTCATTTCTGAACTACGAATACGTTGATCTCCGGATAAAAATGTACCGAAATGTATTGGATCATATGATCGTATTTTTTTTATTCTTCTTACAAGTGATTTTGTTGTTTCAATAGGTGCTGTTCTACCGTTATATAAATTAAAAACATCTTCCCCTGAGCCAGCTGCAGTAACATCGTGTTGTATTGCGTTTAGTGCCACTACAATATGACCGTTTTTCACCTTGTTTGATAAACTTCCGCATATTCCTGTCATAAACAACTCATCTGGCTGAAACTCACTAATTAACAATTGTACACAACTAGCGCAGCTTACTTTACCAACACCAGTAACAACTGATATAATTTCCAGCTCATTAATAGTATGAAAATGAAATTCCCAAGCTGCTCTTTTTTCAACACGTTCACTCGGATAATGTTGATGCAAATACGTCAGTTCTGGTTCCCATGCAGATACTATTGCAATACGTTTCATTACACGCTTCACTTCCCCTATTGTCATTTAAATAAGTTATCTATACTTTCTCGTTCATAATCTGGAATCCATTCTTTGTATTTCTTATATAAATCTCGTATTATTTCTTTATTCTTCGCAATTACTTCACATCCTCTATCATCACACATAAACATGACAATATCTTTCGTTGCATTTATGAGAAATACATCTGGATAAGAAATTTCTTTTTTTCGTCCAAATCGAGGATACAGAGCAGAGAAATCCTCGTGATTAGCAGCTTGTATAAGCAATTCATACTTAATATCTTCCGCAAGACATTTTAAAGAAAAATGATATGTACAATATAAATCTGCTTCTTCATCTTCAAATAGAAACGGTAACGTTTCTTGTCTTATATGAAATCTTAAATCTCTTTTCTTAATATATTTATTGTATACATTTATTTTCTGTGGAGTTTTTATGTTTTCCTTTTTAAATCTATAAACATTTGTCACTACAAACACTACATCTTCTTTTGAAAATATGTCTTCAAATAAGAATTTATTATATGTATATAGTTGAGAAAAGTATTCCATATTTAAATCGTTGGTTCCTTCTACAATTTGATATTTATCTTTTCCGAAATCAAAATGTAAATGATTTCCCCACTGAGAATATAATTAGGGTCCTAATGTAACTCCTGGAAATGTTTGATTCATATATTCTTTTAATTGCATTTCCTTGTCCTTTCTACTGTAAAATTCCTTTTAAATCCCAGTATGCTTCTTCTAGCCACGGATGTATAACTTTCAATGTATCTTTCCTTTCCCACAAATATGAAATATATACAAAAGCTGCTTTTTCCAAAGATTTTTCCAATCCTTTTTTTATTTCTATTAAATATGGTGGTGTCCCGTTTTGATCCCATTCTATTTTATCTGCAACAAATAATACTAAATCCATCTTCGTTGCATGTTTACGCAACGTTGTATGGCAACAAATTGCATTTAAAATTTCTTCATCTTCTACTTTAAATATTTCTTTTGCGATTACTCTCGATAATTTTTGATGAATAATCATAGGAATTTTTCTTTCTGTTTCCACTATTTCTACCCCAAATTCTTCAGCAACTGCAATCCGCTCCTCGTTCGGAAAAATGCCACTAATATCATGTAAATATCCTGCAATTGCTGCTTTTTCTTTATCTACGTGAAACTTTTCTGCAATCTTTTTTGCCTCATTTGCCACACGAATTGAATGTTTATATGTAAACTCTTTATTATATTTTAGTAGAAAAGCTTTAATATCATTGTCTATTTTTCCAGTTGGAGTAAATAAATATATATCATTACATAACATAGAAAATCCCCCTTATAACTAACTTCCATTATAATGTAGAATCTAAATATCCTTGTTATTTTATATTCGTTATTAATCTTTTTACTCCTTTTTAATACGTTACATGAAATTTTATACAGAATCATCGCTACAAGTACATAAATGTTTGATATTATAGTAATGTTGATGATTTGTAAGGAAAGGAACTACACAATGAATAAAAATATATTAATTATTGATGATGATAAAGAAATTGTTGAATTACTTGCTGTTTATTTGCGAAATGAAGGCTATAACATTTATAAAGCTTATGATGGCGATGAAGCATTGCAAAAGGTTTCTACATATGAAGTTGACCTTATGATTTTGGATATTATGATGCCAAAACGAAACGGATTAGAAGTTTGTCAGGAAGTGCGTGAAAATAATACTGTACCAATTCTAATGCTTAGTGCAAAAGCAGAAGATATGGATAAAATATTAGGTCTTATGACAGGTGCCGATGATTATATGATCAAGCCATTCAATCCATTAGAATTAGTAGCTAGAGTGAAAGCTTTATTACGAAGATCCTCTTTCCAAAATGCTACTTCGCAAAAGAATGAAGATGGTATTATTCGTATTCGCTCTGTTGAAATACACAAACATAATCATACAGTTAAAGTAAATGGAGAGTATATTAAACTAACCTCTATTGAATTCGATATTTTATATTTACTTGCGAGTAATACAGGAAGAGTATTTAGTTCAGAAGAAATTTTCGAACGCGTTTGGAATGAAGATGGTTATGGTTCAAATAAGACGGTAATGGTCCATATTAGCAACTTACGAGATAAACTTGAAACAGTAATAAATGGAGAAAAATTTATTCATACTGTTTGGGGAGTTGGCTATAAAATTGAGAAATGAAGCATTTGATATATTAAAAGATATTCCTAAATGGAAACTTATTTTTTGGCTTTTATTAGCTATCACACTCACTCCTATTACTGAACTAATTATTTATCGCCTCGTTACGAGTGTAATTGAGAGTTCACTTACTCTAACTGAACTCGGTAAAGAATTCATTCGAATTTTTGGTTATGAAAAGTATAAAGGGATTAAAGAGTCTTTATGGATGATGATTGTATCTTATTTGTTTTTATTTTCTATTTTTTCATCCTATCTTTACATTTTTTATCGTCACGAGAAAAAACTTTATTATGAAACTTGTATTAAAAAAATGATAGAAGAAATTCGTTATATTGCAAATGGAAACTTCAATCATAAAGTTTCTATTGTAAATCATAATTATCTAGAAGAATTAGCAATCGGGGTCAATGAAATTGTTGAACAATTAAAAGTCTCAATTGATGAAGAAAGACAAGCGGAACAAGCAAAAAGTGAACTTATTACAAATGTATCACATGACTTACGCACCCCCCTTACTTCTATAGTTGGATACGTAAATTTAATCCATCATGATAATTATAGAGATGAAGTGGAATTGCGATACTATATTCAAGTCATTTACGATAAAGTAACTCGTCTTAATGCATTAATGAATGACTTGTTCGAATATACACGTGTTCAAAATAAAGAATTAAGCTTGTATTCTGTTCCAATTGATATTGTAGAGTTACTTGGACAATTAACTGTTCAATTCCGCATACAGGTTCAAGAAGCTAATATAGAATGTCGGCCTTCTTTCCCGTCTCAAAAGCTTATGGTATTAGCTGATGGTGACAAATTAGTGCGTGTGTTTGAAAATCTTATTATAAACGCTATCGCTTATGGAAGCGAAGGTCGCTATATTGACCTTACTGCTTATGAAAGCAATAATATGATTACAATTGATATAACAAATTACGGACAACCTATTCCTAGTACGGATTTACCTCATATTTTTGAACGTTTTTACCGCGTTGAGAAATCTCGCTCTACAAACACTGGTGGATCTGGACTTGGATTAGCAATTGCAAAAAGTATAGTCGAGTTGCATAAAGGAACAATTGAAGTATATAGTGATGACGAAAAAACAACATTCACTGTAAAACTACTTCCATACAAATGTTAATATTACAAATAAAAAGTTCAATTTCTTATCATATAAGAAATTGAACTTTTTCTATTATTCCCCTAAATTTAATAATCCTTTATAATTCTTTAGAAATTCTTTACCTTTTCTTTCTTCCTAATTAAGCATTCCTTTTTACAATACTATTATTGATGTCATAATAGGAGGATCACTTATGCAATTCTTAAAAAAATTCGCTATTTTATTATTATCTTTTTTCATTACTGCACTTATCGTTTTATATTTTTATCTTTATGTAAATGGTCCGATTATTCAAGCTAAATCAGCTATTTTAATAAATGCTAATTCAGGTGAAATTGTTTATAAAAAAAATGAAGAAACCCCAGTACAATCAGCTACTTTATCTAAATTAATGACGGAATATATCGTATTGGAACAACTAAATGATAGAAAAATACAGTTAGATGACTTCGTACAAATAAGTAACGAAGTTTTCCGAGTAGAAACAAGCCCTATACAAGTAACATCGAATGATAAAACAACGGTTCGTGATTTACTTCATGCATTGCTACTGGCAGGGAATAATCGTTCTGCACTCGCTCTAGCAGAACACATTGCTGGAACTGAAGATAACTTTACAATATTAATGAATAAAAAAGCAAAAGAACTACAGTTATTACAACCATCTCCATTTCTAAACTCTACTGGAATTAATCATGATACAAATAAACAATCAACTACAACAGCAATAGACGCAGCTAAACTAGCTGCACGATTAGTAAAAGATTTTCCAGATGTATTGAATATTACGAAACTAACCTCTTACCAATTTACCTTCAAAGATTCCCAGGTTTTCAATACGAATAAAATGATATATTCCCTTAATGAAAACATTAAACTTCAAGGTGTTGATGGCTTACAAACTAGTTTTTCAACTAACGGTAATTATAGTTTTGTCAGTACAGCAAAACTAGGAGATACTAGACTAATTTCAGTAATATTAGATGCAGATGAAGAAAACATTTCATTTATTGAAACAAAAAAGTTGCTACAGTATGGTTTTGATCCTTCCTCGTACTCTGCACTCCAAGCTTTTAAAGACGCCCTTACATCTTGGACAATATTGCTTCAGTTTAAAAATTTAATTATACAAACTATAATGATTTTTTTAATCATTACCACCTTAATGTTTTTACATATACGTCAGAAAAAATCCGAGGATTTCAATTAAGAAATCTTCTTATATATATATAAAATCGACTTGCGCTTAAGATGCAAGTCGGTTTTTAATTCTATCATCCTCTTCCAATCAAATTTGCTGAAACTGGTTGCAAGTTTAACTTCCTCGCCCATACAGACAGCTGACCAATATGATGAATTTCATATCCCATTACATGTCTTAAAAGCTATGTTTTTTGAGGCATACATCCATCTCTGTTTCCTTTCGTTGTGTTCGTTTATTTAGTTTAAATGGGTTAATCTATTAATTCTATTAAATCCAACAATTTAACTATTACATTTTAAAGTTCTATTCATATACTATAGTAGATTACTAGAAAGGAGGTTTAACTATGGATAGTTGCGTTGTATTTGTAAACGGACAACCTTTTTTAGTTCTTTCAGTAGCTGGTATTGAAATTGCTAGATTAGAGATTTCCCTTCAAGTAGCATTAGCTCTAAGAGTGCTTGGGATACCAATCTGTGATTAATTACCAAATTAATAAGAAAAGAGGGCATTAGCCCTCTTTTTTTATTTTCTTCTCACCTTTTCTTAACAACAAATAAAATTTAAATTTTATTTGTTATATTGTAATGAAAATCCGAAAAATCAACCCATTTTATTCAATAAAAAAGAGCACCACCCATACCTCATTATCCGTTTCTATAATATTCAAGTTTGATTAATAATAAAATTAAAGTATATGAACGTTACATGAAACACTTGTTAAGATAGCTCTCCTTCACACTATTTATTTCGCTGACGCTATATTATCAAAGCACACAATGATTAACTTTTTATACGGCTTATTTTAAGTATGCTTGCCAATACTTTTACTTGTATGTTCTATACACTCATTCTCTACGGTATACTGATACCAACTTATATTTTTTGATGAGGGCCCATTTCCCTATATCCCTCTTTATTCCCATGTACTTTTTTTCTCAAATCCAAGCTAAATAATCTATATTGTTATCTTTTAAAATCAGCTCACTATCTGATTATATTAATAACCTATCACCTGGTAAAATCCTATTACCTAATTTATCTTCAATTGAATGGTCCATCATTTATACTTACGGATTGGCTTTCCCGTATCTATTGTGCATGGATATTGGATTTTCTAGCATCTAGCTCATTTCTTTAAAAATGTCGGATTTTTCGTCTATTATTAAATGAATAATGTTTGGAAGGGGATATAATATGACAGAAATTAAAGTAGGGCTTACACAATTTTTAGACTTCACACTGAAAGGTAGTACAGCTAAAACAACCTTTATAAAAAATCTAAAATCCCAACCTGAATATCAACCAGCTTTTGATTACTGGAAACAATTACGAGAAACTGTTATTAAATTTCATCAAAACAAACTACCTTTTGAATATTTCGAAACATTAGTACAAACGGTTGATCAGAAAAAAAAACAAAACTACATTGATGTCATAAAGCAATACAAAAAATTCATTAAAAATAAAGACATCTCTTGGTTTGATCCAGGTAAATCACATTGGAAATCAGATGATTTAATCGTCCGTTCATCACCTGAACTTGGCTTATTCATTAATAATGAGCCACATCTTATCAAACTGTTTTTCAAAGGAAAAAAAGAGCGAATTGATAAGTACAACATTAACTCGACACTTACACTATTAAATGAATCAACATTTTCAAATGAACGAAACGATGTGAATTATACGGTACTTAACATCCAAAAGAACAGAATGTATACGAATAACTCTATTAATAATAATCATTTAGTAGCGCTTAAATCAGAAGCTAACCAGTTTTGCTATATATGGAATAATCTATAAAGGTTACTATTCATCCCTTTTAATACCTTGTTGATGCATACTTTAGTTACAATTTTTACAGATTCATTCAGTTTCGTTTAATTAGGGCTCACCCTCTTATTCCTCAGAAACAATGCAGGTGGGCCTTTTTCAAAAATGGTTTCTTTGTCAGTTTTAACATACTAGCTCTCCCCCGAAACAGCTGCAATTGAGATTATTTTTGTTTTATTATCCACTATACCCACCAAGCCCCTTTTGTTAACATAATATAATTATAAACTACTATTGTTGCTACTTCTTCCATTCATATTCTAACATACTCATTTCCCATAAATTCCAATACGTTTCTCCTACTCTTTTTGACTCTCTTAATAAGCCTTCTTTTACAAACCCTATTTTTTCGTAACATGAAATGGCCGATATATTAAAATCATACACACCAAGAGTTACTCTATGTAGTTTTAATTCGTCAAAAGCAATATGAAGTACTGCTTTCATCATATGTTTTCCTATAGAACGTCCTCTCATCTTCGTATTACCAACTAATACTTTTCCAATTCTAGCGGACTTATTAATATTATCTATTTGCCCAAGCGAAATATGACCAATAACGTCTGAAGTCTCTTCATCTACCACTTTGAAAGCGAGTGTATTTGCACTTTCTATATACTTCTCTAATTGCTGTTCGTCTAAAGGGAATGTGAATGCATTTCCTGACCATTGTATTAGAAATTCTTCAGAATTAATCCAATTTATTAATTGTTTAAAATCAGATTTTTTAAAGGTTTTTAGTTTAATCACTTCCATGCTCCTTTCGTACATCATACTTTATAACCTCAAACTTATTTCTATATAAAGAATATATTCTCCTTTTATATGAAATTAAAATAAAGCCATTCATGTGAATGGCTTTACAAAAAAGCAGCATAATTATGCTTTGTTTGCTACATCAATACCATTAAAATCAAAGTCAGCAGTAACCGTTGTAACAGGTGGGAAAATTGCTTCAATTTTACAAATGGAAATAATTACTCCAACCGATCCAGGAATAGCCGCAAGCCTAACTACATCACAACTTACAGACGAAACAGTACCTACATAAGTACGTCCCTCTGTATTAATTTGAACTGTTCGATTAATTAATTTCTTAAGTTCATCTCTAATTCCTTGTACACAAGAATTATCACATTTCTCATGCTGTTCTTTTTTACACTCTTCGAATACTTCCCAACAATCATCTTGTTTACATGTACACTTCTTTTTACAATTATTAAATCGAGAACCCAATACCTCACCCCCTAATCCTTTCTATTAGTAAAGTATGTCCACTAGCTTAAAAGGGTACGAGGCAAACACATAAAAAGAAAAAAACAAACAATTGTACCAAACCTTCTTTTCATTATTCATTATAAAAACAGACTTCTCCTAATTAAAATCTTGTTTAATGAGCGGCCGTGAATTTAGTCCTACTCCATTTAATGTTTAGACACCACTTTCTAAAACAAATCTTTTTCTTTTAATAAGATGCCCCTTAAAAACACACTAGATTTTCCCATTAACTCACATATACATAGACTTTATTTGTGGATTTCCCATTTTTCATTGTGAAATATACATTTAAAAAAGCGTACTCGAAAATAAGATATTATA
The DNA here is from genome assembly GCF_903970865.1 of Bacillus sp. ME78. Lineage (NCBI taxonomy): Bacteria > Bacillati > Bacillota > Bacilli > Caryophanales > Bacillaceae > Bacillus > Bacillus sp. ME78. The sequence continues at coordinate 3,232 of NZ_CAJCKK010000031.1, read as the reverse complement.
TGTAATCAGAACACTTTCTTCAACAAATGTTTATTGGAAAACACCATAACTAGTAGTAGTTCTCTCCACTATCTCTTAAAAATTAGCATAGTTTGTATGAACTCTATATCGAGTAGAAAACACTCTATCATATAAAGATAAAATAGTAGGTTAATAAACAAGCCATTTTTTTTATTAAAACATAGAATAATATGAACACTATTGAAAGGAGGTAGAAATGAATGTCTTGGAAAAATGATTGCTGGAGTTCTCAGAAAAAGCATTGTTGTGATGATTGGTGGAAATCTAAAGAAAAGCATCATTGTGATGATGATTGGAGTTCTCAGAAAAAGCATTGTAATGATGATTGGTGGAAATCTGAAGAAAAGTGTCATTGTGATGACGATTGGAGTTCTCAGGAAAAACATTGTAATGATGATTGGTGGAAATCTAAAGAAAAGTGTCATCGTGATGATGATTGGAGTTTTAAACGAAATAAGTGTCGTTGTAAATGTTTCTTTATTTGTTGCCATTGTAAAAGAAAAAATTGGTAATATTTTTAATGTCAACGTAAAGAAAAAAATATGTCTTTTGGAATCAATCGGGCTTTTCCGGAAAGTTGATCCCTCACCTACTTCCTTGCTTTCGCTGAATTTTTAGGTGGGGGCATTACTGCCCGGCAAATAGCGAGATAAATACTAGGATGTAATATATAAAAAGCTGACTGAGTATAGTCAGCTTTTTATCAATGAATACGTAAAGGTTTAAACCGGCATATAAGTAGTCGCGCTTTGTCATCACCTTGTTGTTGTAAATTAGTATTTCTCCATTGAATAGACATTCCATAATATCGTATTTTGATTAAAACTAAAAAACATACTTAACACCAATAGTAGAATTTTTCTTCTTCATCAAATTCACTTTTTTTCTTTTTATTAACATAAAAAAGGAGCTCTGTTTATATAGAGCTCCTTTCTAATTTTATAATTTACTAGACTGTAACCCCTGAATAAACGGTACTACTTCAGGATTTACAAGTGACGACAAATCACCTAATTCTTTTCCTAAATAAGCTGCTTTAATAACACGGCGCATTACTTTAGAATTACGTGTTTTCGGTAAATCTTCTACAACGTGGATGTCTTTAGGACACAACGCTTTTCCAATATGAGAGTTTACTAAACTCATTAATTCTTTCTTTAATTTTCCTGTGAATGTTACATGATCTCTTAACACTACAAAACAATGACAAACTTCACCTTTTACTTCGTCAGGTACACCAATTGCAGCAGCTTCGATTACATCGTTATGTTTCACAAGAATAGATTCATATTCAGCAGGTCCAATACGTTTACCTGCAATATTTAACGTATCGTCTGAACGCCCTGTGATGATATATTGTTCACCATCGTAAATGACCCAGTCACCGTGGACCCATTTATTTTCAAAACGTGACCAATATGTGTTCACGTAACGTTCATCATCTTCCCAGAAGCTTTTCGTCATACCTACCCAAGGTTTCTCTAAGCATAATTCTCCGACTTCATCTCGAATTGGTTTACCTTGATCATCCAGTACGACAGCTGCCATTCCTGGTAAAGATGCGTTAAAACTAATTGGTGCGATTGGTTTAATAAGAACATTACCGAAAATCCCACCAGAGATTTCAGTTCCACCTGAGTAGTTACAGATTGGAACATTTCCTTTTCCAACTGTTTCAAACAGCCACATCCATGGATCAGGATTCCAAGGTTCTCCTGTTGATGCGAATACTTCCAAACTCTTTAAAGAATGTTTATTGACATACTCATCACCTTTTGCCATTAATGCTCGGATTAACGTTGGCGAAATACCTAGATGAGTAATTTCATATTTATCAACTGTCTCCCATAACCGGTCTGCTTCTGGGAAGTCTGGAACACCTTCGTACATAACCATCGTTGCTCCATTAATGAGTGAACCGAATAATAGAAACGGCCCCATCATCCAACCCATATCAGTTACCCATAATACACGATCACCTTGTTTAATATTCATTCCAAATCCTGCATCAAAAGCTGCTTTCAAAGGAAATCCTGCATGCGTGTGTACTGTTCCTTTCGGCTTACCAGTCGTTCCTGATGTATAAATGAGCATTAATGGATCATCACTTTGCATTTCCTCGGCATGTATGAATGGTTTTTCTTTTTCTATCGTACTCCACGAAAAGTCATAGTTATGTGGTGTAAAATCATTTCCTGCATGACGAACGATAACAACTTTTTCAACAGTTGGGCAATGTTCACAAGCTTTATCTACTTCATCTTTTAAAGAAACAATTTTACCGCGGCGTGAAAATCCATCTGCAGTAATAATCATTTTTGAACCCGCCGCTTGCACACGTGTCATAACTGCATCAGACGCAAAGCCTGAGAATATTGGTGAAATAATTGCTCCAATTTTCATTACAGCTAGCATCGCAACAACTGTTTCTGGAATCATCGGCATATAAATTGTTACACGGTCACCTTTTTCAATACCCGCGTGTTTCAAACCATTGGCAACACGGCTTACCCAGTTATCAAGCTCTTCATATGTAAATGATTTTGAAGTTCCATTTTCTCCTTCGTACTGAAGTGCTGGCTGTATTCTTGTCTCTTCATCCGCAAGCCAGCGGGATAAAGCTGATTCTACAACGTTACATGTTCCGCCATTATACCACTGTGCAAACGGTGTACCATTTTCTAAATCTAACACTTCTGTATAAGGTTTCATCCATTGATAGCCAACTGCTTTTTCTGCCTCTCCCCAAAGCCAAGCTGTTTCCTCAATAGATTTATCATAAAAAGTTTCATAGTCTTCATATCCCAATGATTTCATCCAACTATATAAACGTGTTTTTTCCTTGTACTCTTCTGTTGGAAACCAAACTGCTTGTTTCAATGTTTTCCCCTCCTTAACTTTTTGAGCAAGAAAGCCCTAAATAGGGCTTTTAAACTGGATATACAGGATGTTTACGATCCGTGAATACTTGATATTTACTCATATACATTTCGAAACGTCCTTTTAACTCTTCACGTAAATTGTTTGGATGAACAATACCATCAATCACCATCTCTGATGCTAAGTGGTATATATCAATATCTTTCTTATACTCTTCACGTTTTTCAGCAATAAAGCTAGCACGCTCTTCTTCTGGTAAAGCTGCAATTTTATTTGCATATACAGCATTGACCGCAGCTTCTGGACCCATTACCGCAATAGAGGCTGTCGG